>NZ_JACAOM010000030.1:0-37346 GCF_013386245.1 Pseudomonas sp. 21615526
ACTTTGCCGATGCCCGCCAGGCGCAGACGTTTTTCGGGGTGGATGCCAATGAGGCTGCGGCCTCCGGGTTTCGGCCGTATAACGCCAGTGCCGGGTTTCAGAACCTGACGTTGACGCAGAGTTTTGAGTTTCCTTTGGATGCGAAGTGGTCGCTGTTGACCAGTGCCAGTTGGATACACCTGGTGGGGTCAGCGGCCAATAGCAGCATCGTCAAGGAGACCGGGGATGTGAATCAGGGGCAGGTGCAGACTGCCATCAGCTATAAGTTTGATTGAAGCAACAGCAAAATCAANNTGCTCGCGAAGGTCGTTAACGATGACTCGGGCATCCTGATTCAACGCGGCGCCCTCTGGTTCTTCGCGAGCAAGCCCGCTCCCACATAAAGCGGCTCTGCTTTTGCTTCTAACACTCAGGTCGGCTGCTTTTGATTTTTATCTGACAGCCCCATTCAGCCCTTGGCCTCACTGATAATCTGCCGAATCGCCCCGACAAACGCCTCAGCCGGCTGCCCACCACTCACCGCGTACTGATCGTTGAACACGATGGTAGGCACAGAAGTCACCCCGCGAGACACCCACAACTGCTCCTGCTCCCGCACCTCGGCGGCATATTCGTCCGAAGCCAGAATTTCCTCTGCCCGCACACGATCCAGCCCAACACCCTCGGCAATCCCCGCCAACGTCCCGTGATCAGACGGATCCTGCTGGTCAGTGAAATACGCCTTGAACAATGCTTCCTTGAGGTTGTACTGCAACCCCTCAAGCCCCGCCCAATGCAACAGACGATGCGCATCAAACGTGTTGTAGATACGACTCTGCCCGTCAGTACGAAACGCAAACCCCAACTCCGCACCCATATCACGAATCCGCGCCCGGTTAGCCTGGGACTGCTCAGCCGTGGAACCGTATTTTTCAGTGATGTGCTCGGTAATGTTCTGCCCTTCGGCAGCCATGTTGGGGTTCAGCTCAAACGGCTGGAAATGAATCTCGGCCTGCACCTCCGGACCCAGTTGGTCCAGGGCCTCGGTCAAGCCACGCAGGCCAATGATGCACCAGGGACACGACACGTCGCTGACGAAATCGATTTTCAGGGGAGTACTCATGACTAGGCAACCTCGCTGGCATTAAACGCCGGAAAGGTCCCACGATACACCCCGTCAAGCCCTTACAAAACCTTCGCAGGCACCACCGGGTCGATCTGCGCCCAATGCGCCGCATCCTGTCGATGCGCTTGCAAGTAGGGCAAGACCGCCGCCAGCAACGGCGCCTTGAACGCCTCCTGGAAGCGATGCGCCAGCCCCGGAATCAGCCGCAACTGGCTGCCCTGGATATGCGCCGCCAGGTGCACCCCATGCATCACCGGCAACAACGGATCGGCCGTGCCATGCACCACCAGCGTCGGCACCCGCAGTTGATTGAGCAACGGCACCCGGCTCGGTTCGGCAAGGATCGCCATGATCTGGCGCTTCACACCGTCAGGGTTGAACGCCCGGTCGTACGACTGCGCCGCCTGCTGCAACAGCACCTTGCGATCATCCTTCACATAAGGACTGCCCAGCGCCGCCAGCAGGTCGGCCTGTTGTTCCAGGGCCACTTCACGATTGGGCGCGCTGCGGCGCGACAACAGTTGCACCAGCGCCGCACTCGGTGCCGGCAGGCCTTCGGCGCCGGAGCTGGTCATGATCAGCGTGAGGCTTTCCACCCGTTGCGGCGCCATGGCCGCCAGGTGCTGGGCGATCATGCCGCCCATGCTCGCGCCCAGCACGTGGAACTGCTGAATGTGCAAGCCGTCCATCAAGCCCAGTGCGTCATCCGCCATGTCGGTCAGGGTGTAGGGCGCCGCCACCGGCAGACCGAGCTTGTAGCGCAGCACTTCAAAGGTCAGGTTGGCGCTGGCCGGTGCCTGGCGCCAGGTGGACAGCCCCACATCACGGTTGTCATAACGAATCACCCGAAAGCCCTGCTCACACAGGGCCACCACCACTTCGTCCGGCCAGTGGATCAACTGCCCGCCCAGGCCCATCACCAGCAGCAAGGCCGGGTCGGAGGCACGACCAATGCTCTGGTAGGCCAGGCTCACCTGTTCCAGATCAACCCGTTCAGTCGGGACATTCACATCACATCGAGAAGCCGCAAAGGACGGCAGGCCGAATAACAGAGCGGCCATGAAAAACAACACGCGCATGAAAAACACCGAAACGCAGAACCCCAGTAGAGCGCGAGTCTGATGAACTTTGTACAAGCGCGCTGCCACAGTTCAGTGACAGTTTGATGAAGGGCGCCCAACGGTCATCCGCATATCTATCTATCACCTCACGCCCTGGCCCCGCCTCTTTAATGGTGCATTCACCGGCAAGCCCGGTCTCACCAGAGCATGAACACACCATCATGAGTGACCTCACCCTACTTCCCCCGTCTGCCACCCTGAGCGACTTCGCCTCACCGTCGCTTCCAGGCCAGGCCCGCCTCCAGGACCAGAGCCTGTCCCTGCAAGCCTCAGCGCGCTGGCGCGAAAGCCAACAGGAGCTGCATCAACTGATTGCCCAGGCACCCGGCGTGCGCGACTCCATCGAACAACTGCTCACAGAGCATTGGCAACTGGGCGCCGCACCGGTCGGCCTGGGTTTTCTCAAGACCGAAGATCACGACGAGCACTTCGTCAGCCTGGCGGATGCCTGGGGATTTATCTGCCAGTTTCCAGACATCTCCCCCACACTGGATGCCCGCAGCACCGTGGTCGGCCTGGCGTCCCACCGCCTGTCAGCCCTCACGCCCGTGCAATTGCTCAAGCGGCTCCAGGCACTGGGCCTGGGGAAACTGCTCAGCGCCCGCTGGGAAAACTATTGGAGTACCCGGGCGCCGGGTACGCCGTTGTCCCGTCGCGAGCGGGCGGCACAACTGTACTGCCAGCATTTCGAGGCCTGCGGGCAATCGGCCTATGCCCAGGGAAGGCTGGGTGCCCAACAACTGATCTCGTTGCAGACAGTGCTCAACCCGGTCACCACCCCCAATGGCGTACGCCCCGTCGAGACCTGCCAGCTGGCGTTGCTGCTGCCCGACCAGAGCAAGGTCAAATTGGCTGGCGCCTGGGTCATCTCCGTGGGCCAGGAGCCGCTGTTGACACAAACCCTGTACCTGCCCTGCCGGCAACCCGGCGTGATGGTCTTCAGCCAACGCCGCGACATGGAGCAGTGGCTGGTCGCAGCGCATCAGCAACTGATCCCGCCGGACGTCGCGGCTGACGCTGTCACCGTCGAATACAGCTCGCGCACCGAACCCCTGGAGCACGGCATTCTGGACCTGCTGTCGCACCTGCACGCGGCTCAGCTGGAAAGCCTGCGCAACCGTCATCGCAATGGCAGTGACCTGGCCCGTTACGCCAGCCATGCCCTGGATGATGCCGACCGCCTGGACAGCCAGCGCCGGGAAATCCCGATGCTTATCGCACCGCATCAACCGGCAGATACGCCCGGCCCGGACGCTGACGACCTGCCTCCTGCCCTGCCCTTCGGCCACCTCAGCGCCGACATTGCCCTGGGCCAACGTTGGGCCGCGATCAGGCTGCAACGCAGCGCACTGGAGCGCTTCCTGGGCGATGGCCCTGAGCAAACCGCCCGGCTGGCGCAGTTGAAGGGTTTGATGCAAGCGCTGAAAGACGCAGAGCAGGCCGGCAATGATGCCGCCAGCGGCCTGCTGGCAAAAAAAGCCGCCTTCGATCAACTTGAGCTGCGGCAAAAACCCAATTCGGACTATGACGCGCTCTACCAGGCGCGGCTCGCCGCCCTGCGCGCCGAGGGCGCCATCCAGCATGCGCTCCAGCAGATCAGCGATGAAGAACACGGCCTGCTCCTGGCCGTCACGGAACACCCCGCGGCCCCGGAACGCCGCCCGGCTGTCGCGGTGACCCGCCTGATCCTCTCCAGCCGTGACCCAAGGGAAGGTTCCGAGGAGCTGACAGGCCTGTTGCTCATCACCCAGACCAGCGCGCTGACCTCTTCGGCGCCCCACAGCCTGTTGCTGTACTGGCCCGGCAATGCAGGCGGCCTGCAGCGTTTCGAATCCCGCCAAGCCCTGGAACACTTGCTGTTCAAGCTGTCGAGCGAAGCGCAGGACGTCACCCTGCAATTGTCGCTGCTCACCGGCGACCCGATTGAATACTCGTTGCAACAGCAGCTGTACGCCAGCGAACAACAGGCGTATGCGCTGATCTCCCTCTTCCCGGTGCCTCCGTTCGGCCAGGAGCGAACCGAAGGCCTGGACAAACTCAAAGAGCAAACCCTGTTTACCCTGCAAACCCCGGTGTGTCCGGCGCGGGAACTGGCGTATGGACAACTGCTCGAGCAACAACGCAGCAGCACCATGGCCGGGGCACTGCCTGGGGAGTTGAGCCAGTTGCCGGCAGATGAACGCCTGGCGCTCAAGCACCTGATACACGCGCAGATCAGCGCCCTGCATCGCTCGCAGCGACTGCTCGAGCGCGAGCTGGAACCCTTCGACGACTTCGGCCAGCGCCGCCTGGACCAACGCCTGCGCGAAGACTTCCAGCTTGAACACACCTGGTCGGTGCAACTGGACCTGCCCGATACGGTCAGCCAGGAGCGCGAATACCTGTCCGAATACGCGGGCCCGGGTACACCGTTCAAGTATGTGACGGTGCCCAGTACCCGCCGCAGCACCCTGTCATTGTTGCAACTGGCCCAGCAAAACATCGACCCGACGCTGGCCCAGCGCCTGACCTACATGAAGCTCGATGTCTCCGGCCCCAATGCCCCTGAAACCACCCGGCTGACCACCGGCCTGTCCCTGGAATACCTGAAGACCCTGGTCAAGGAGCTGGACCTCGCCGGAGCCTACGAAAGCTTGATCACCCGCACCTTCCTCGGTGATCCCGCGGCGGCGCCTTTCACCACGCAGCACCGTCGCGAATGCCTGACCGAGCCGCTGCGCCTGATGCTCATGCTGCTAGGCAAACGCGCCCGGGCCCTGGGGCGATTCGACGACAACGATCTGCGGCTGCTGAACATCGCCATCGACGCCGACAACGCGGATGCCTGGCAGGTGGAAGACAAGAAAATCGTGCTGTTGCCGGCCACGCTGAGTGCGGGCGGTGAAGATACCGACTTCGGTCCGACCACCCTGTCAGGGGTCACGTTTATTCAGGAACAAGTCTCCGGCCTGACCCTGCTGTACCTGCCGAACAGCCCGGACAACCAGGACCTGCGGCGCTACGCGAGCCTGGAACTGGCCCGCAAGGCGCTCTACGACCTCAGCCTGGTCAGCGGCATGAGCGCCTACCTGGCCGGCCTGGCCATCAAGGGCGACACCGCCGCCCACCTCGCCCGGATCGCTCAGGCCCAGCAACGGAATTTTGATCCGGTCTTTGCCGTCGGAACCCCGTGGCCGGCCACCACATCGCTGGCCACTCATTTGCTGAACGCCCATATGGGCCGCGTCATAGAAGCGCACCGCGCGACCTCGCGCTCCAACGCGGCCTTGTTGCTGGAGCAGAATGCGCTGCGCGCCGGGCTGATCTTCAACTACCTGAAAATCGCCCTGGGGCTGGTGCCTTTCGTCGGTTCGGTCGTCGCGTTGTATGACGCCTGGTCCAGTGCCAACCTGGCCACTGCTGCGTTCCTGCGCGGGAACGTCGGCCATGGCCTGGCCGAGGTCGAGGCGGTGCTGTTGTCGCTGATCGACTGCGCCATGGACATTCTGCCGGGCAGCCTAGCCCTGCCGGTCAACGCCCGCGCCGCCACGCGCCAGCGTCAATTGCGCCATCTGGCCAGCAGCGCCGCCAGCCTGCACCTTCCCTCGGTCACCCAGGCTCGGCGGGCGGCACAGCGTTTCGCCGGTTATGAATATGAAGGAGTGATCTCGCTGGCCGGGCTGCAACCGCAGACCCACGGTTTTTATCGCAATGTGTACCGGCATACCGAAGGCGACTTCATCGTGCGGCGCGGGCGCATCTATCAGGTTGAGCTGGCCGGCGATCCCCTGGACTGGCGCCTGAGCCCGACCCGCAGCAAAACCTACAAGCAGCCGATTGCCCTGGATGAAAACGGCGAATGGGACACTCACTACGGCGTCTACGGCAGCGCATTCAAGGGCGGCCTGGCGGGTGGCGGCAGCGTGCTCGGGCATATGGCCGAAGTGCTTGATCCGATCTGGCCCCAGCCGATCCGTGATTACTTGCCACGCTGGTGGACCGACCGCGCTCTGCGCCGCCAACAGGCGCTGGCCAACAGTATCAACAGCCGCGAAGACCTGATTGCGCTCTCCATTAACCGAACCGAAGAACTGATGGCCCGCACCGACAGCGCAGGCCCGGCGATCCGCAGATCCTTCGAGCAGGACATCGAACTGTACAGCCGCCAGTATCAGGAACTGACGGAGTTCGTGCCCTTTACCAGCGGCAACCGCCAGCGCGCGATCAGAGAGGACATGAGCCGCAATGCGGCGCGCCTGACCCTGACCACCCTGAACCGGGCGCGCTATCACTTCAAGCAGATCGAGGCACGGATCCTGGAGCTTGGAACCCATAACATGACCGCTATCTCCCCCGAGGTTTTCGACACCTTGGCAATCGTTCCCGCCATGCTGGAGATCCTGCGGCAGCGCAAAAGGATCAGCAGCGAGATTCTGCGTGACCTGGACCGGATCGATGCCGACTTTTCCCAGTTCAACCGCTGGTTCGATCAGGTTACCGATGCCGCCCACCGTACCCGGCTAAGCCCGATGCTGGAGCAATTCCTACGTACGCTCAATGACAGCTACCGCACGCACCTGAAATTCTTACACCGCTTCGATACCCTTGAGACTTACCCCGAAGTTGCCGAGCTGTCTTGGTTCTACTTGCGGGCCCAGGCCCGGGACAGCTACGCCAAAGTCAACCGGGCATGGGCTTCGCATTTTGAACTGCCCAACGCCAGCGCCAACATCACACAGCGGCGCAAGGTGCTGGAAGACTGCATACAGGCCTATGAACAATTCCGGCTGACCATCCGCACCTGGAACCTCGGTTACCCGCAGCATTTCGACCAGGCGCAACTCAGTGCGTTTTTCGTCGACATTGACCAGATGATCGAACTCGCCCGCCGGGCCATCAAGGAGTCGCCGGCAAGCCGCCCACCGGCCGGGCAACCTGTACGGCGGGTATTCGACACCGAGGACAATATTTCCCTGGTGGGCACCGAGAGCATCGACCCACAAACCCAAGCCACCACTTACCAGGTTGAGAGCGCCAGCGGGCGCGTCGAGACCTGGGTGAAGGGCCCCGGCGGCAAGTCCCGGCTCAAGGACAATGCCGCCTCGGAACCCGCGCCGCCGGAGTCCAACGTCAAGCCGTTCGTGGTGAGCGAAGCCAGGGCTCGCCTGGACAACGTCGCGCTGTACGAAAGCCGCGCCACCGCCTACACCGAGCAAAAAATGCTGCCGGTGGACCTGGAGCACCTGCTGGTCAGTGAAGCGGCCGAGTTGAACCTGCGGGCCAATCGCCTGGAACGCCTGGACCCTACCGAGGACCTCGTGCGCCAACTGCGGGCCAAGGCCATGGAGCTGACCATCAAGGGCCGCAACCTGCGAATCCGCCAGACCCTCGCCAGCAAAACCCCCACCGAAGGCTATCTGGACTACCTTCGCGAACAACGGGTGGTGGAGATTCGCAAGGGCGAACCGGCCCGCAACCTCAATGAAGGCAAGAAGGGACGAGCGGATTACCTTCAGGAATACGTGGTTGAGGACCTGACACAAACGCCGCCCGCCACCCTGTGGTATGCGCACTTTCATTACGACAAGGCCGGGGCGCAGTTCGACGAGTTCATCAAGGCCCACTTGAAGATTCCCGAGCAGCGCAACCTGGGCCTGCAATGGCAAGTCGCCCAGGCGCAAGCCGGGGCCGCGGTGGACCCTATCTGGCGCGGCAATATCGGGCGAGCGCTGGCCACCCGGCACTTTGCCGGGGTGTGAGGCGGCGGGACTTGAGCACGACGGTCGACAGGCCTATCAACATGAGACAAACTCAACCGATCCGAATTTGTCACAAGTTATATTCATGGAGACCCCGTGCTCGAAATCCGCCATCTCAAGACCCTGCACGCCTTGCGCGAAGCCGACAGCCTGGTGGAGGCCGCTGAGCGCCTGCACCTGACGCAATCAGCACTCTCCCACCAGTTCAAGGAACTGGAAGAGCGCATGGGCATGCAGTTATTCGTGCGCAAGACCAAGCCGCTGCGCTTCACCAGCGCCGGCCTGCGCCTGCTGCAACTGGCGGACGCCACCCTGCCCTTGCTGCGCGGTGCCGAACGCGACATCGCGCGCCTGGCCGGCGGCACGGCCGGGCGTTTGCACATGGCCATCGAGTGCCACAGTTGCTTCCAGTGGTTGATGCCGACCATCGACCAGTTCCGCGATGCCTGGCCGGAAGTCGAGCTGGACCTGGCCTCCGGCTTCGCCTTCGCGCCGCTGCCGGCCCTGGCCCGTGGCGACCTGGACCTGGTGGTGACCTCGGACCCGCTGGAGCTGCCGGGCATCACCTATGTACCGCTGTTCACCTACGAAGCCATGCTCGCCGTGGCCAACCAGCACCCGCTGGCGAACAAGCCGTACATCGTGCCCGAAGACCTGATCAGCGAAACCCTGATCACCTACCCGGTGGAGCGGGATCGTCTGGACATCTTCACCCGCTTCCTGGAACCGGCGGATGTAGAACCGGCCCAGGTGCGCACCTCGGAACTGACGGTGATGATGATGCAGTTGGTGGCCAGCGGTCGCGGCGTGTGCGGCATGCCCCATTGGGCGCTGCATGAATACAGCTCCCGGGGGTATGTGAAGGCCAAGCGGCTGGGGGAGAAAGGTTTGTTTGCCACGCTGTACGCCGGGATTCGCGCCGACATGCTGGACGCGCCGTACATGCGTGATTTTCTGCTGACGGCCAAGGACACCTCGTTTTCGACCCTGGACGGCGTCAGCGCCGTTCGCTGACCTGTAGCGGATACCTGTGGCGAGGGAGTTTGCTCCCGCTGGGCTGCGCAGCAGACCCAAAAATCCTGGGGCCGCTTCGCGCCCCAGCGGGAGCAAGCTCCCTCGCCACAAGATCAGGCAGGGATCAGAGAGGCGCGATAGAACGGCAGAATCAAATCCCGAGTCAGCGGCGCAAGCTGCAAACCGCCGTCACCGGCCGGGTCGATCCAGCGCACCTCTTCAATCTCGGCAGCCGGCATCACCGCCACGTCGATGTGCACCTGGAACAATTCGGCCTGCACCACGAACCCCGGCTCATTCGCCGCCGGCGCCGAGAACTGCCCAAGGTACACAGCCGCCGCCGGATCAACTCGCAGGCCCAGTTCTTCGTGCAGCTCACGGGCCAAAGCCTCTGCGGGTTGCTCGCCGGCATCGATCTTGCCGCCCGGCTGCATGAAGGCCTGGGTGCCGCGCTTGCGTACCAGCAGGGTCTGGCCGTCGCTGCCGATCAGCAGGGCGGCGGCGATGCGAATGGTGGAGGTCATGAAAAGGTCGCCTTGAATACAAAGGCGCAAGGATCCCATGAACCGGTCTCACCCCGAAAGCAGTGCCTCATCCGGCTCCTTGATGAACACGCTGTACTTCGCCCCTTCCATGGCCTCGAACGCAATCAGCTTGTCCACCAGCGGCAGGTTCAACACCTTGCCGGCGTTGAGCAGCAGCATGCCGTTGTCGGCGTTGAGGTTGCGCGCCAGCACCATGCCTTCGGCCAGTTCGCGGGTGGTCAGGACCTTCACCGACGGGTCGCCCAGGGTCACGTCACTGAGGAACGCGGCGCAGGCCTGGATGAAGTCCTCGACCATGTCCGGGTCGTAAAGGCGCCCGGCGTATTTGCGGATGTAGAGCAGCGCTTCGTCGCTGTTCATCTGCCGTTCGAGGATCAAGCCGCGTTGCAGTTCGATGAAGTCCACCGCCAGTTTCAACAGGCGCGAACCTACAGGTATTGCTTCGCCCTTGAGGTGGTCGGGAAAGCCGCTGCCGTCCCAGCGTTCCTGGTGATGGCGGATCAAGCGTGCCGCGTCTTTCATCGGTTCCAGGGTCATCAGCAACGATTCGCTCTGGGCCGGATACGCCCGGTACCGCTCACGGTAGGTGCTGTGCAGCAGGTCGCTGGGAGAGACCATCATGTTGTCGCTCCAACTCAACTTGCCGATGTTGTAGAGCGCGGCGGCCATGGTCAGGTCGCGATTGCTGGCCTCATCCAGGCCGCGGCCGTGGCACCAGGTGCGCACCAGCTCGATGATCTGCCGGTTGGTTTGCTTGGCTCGGGGCAAGCGCAGGTTGGCCAGCAGCGAGAACACTTCGGTGCCGGTGGCGTAGCTGTGTTTGAGTTCTTCGTAGGCCAGGTCGAGCATGTCGGCGGTTTGCTGCAGCTCGCTGGTGCGTGAGGCCACGCGTTTTTCCAGGCTGGCGTTGAGTTGCTTGAGTTCGTCGTTCTGCTGGCGGGTCAATTGCTCCAGGCGCAGGCGCTCACGCTCGGAGTGTTGATGGGCCAGGGATTGCCGCAACGCCAGCAGCAGTTCTTCGTCTTTCCAGGGTTTGCTCAGGTAGCGGTAGATCTGCCCTTCGTTGATGGCCTTGATGATCAGCGTCAGGTCGGTTTCACCGGTCAGCAGGATGCGCACGGTGTGCGGGTAATCATGGTGGATCTGCGCAAGCAGGGTGGCGCCGTCCATGTCCGGCAGGCGCGCGGCACTCATCACCAGGTCGACGGGTTGCTGCGCCAGAATCGCCAGCGCGTGAGCGGCGTCGGTGGCGCTGCATAATTCAAAGGGTTCCAGGCGCAGCAACTGCGTCAGGCGGTCCAGCACGTCCGGGTGTGCGTCAATCAACAGCACCACCGGACGGTCGGGATTTGCGAAGGTCACTGACTCTCCCATGGGGCACCTCGTATAGCGTCGATGTGCGTATCCTACGGTCAAGGTAACAGCCTCCTGGCCATTACCCAGCAGTTTAGTCGGTTTTTCTTTGCAGTGATGGCCTTGCGATATCACTTCGTCAGATAGGCATAAAAAAGGGCCACTTCATTGAATGAAGCAGCCCTGAGGTAACGCGCGGTGCATCACGCCTCGGCGGTTTTACCGGCCGAACCAAACGACGCAAATCGCTTGTTGAAGCCGGCGATGCGGCCTTCGGACTGGGTCTTGCGCTGTTGGCCGGTGTACACCGGGTGCGAGGCACTGGACACGTCCAGGAGTACGTAGGGGTAGGTTTTGCCGTCGCTGTGTTGTTGCGTACGGTCGGTTTCCACGGTGGAACCGATCAGGAAGAAAACGTCGGCGGCGGTGTCATGGAACAACACGGTGCGGTAGTCGGGGTGGATACCAGGTTTCATAAGGCCTCCGGGGCGTCTGGGTGAACATCAAGTGTTATACAGTAACACAAATGATGCACCCAAACGAGAACCGATTGCAATAAGAATAGACCCCAAGCTTCTATGCGGCTTCCTGGAAGTCCATTTCCGGGGGCTGCCGGGAGAAGCCCCGCGTCAGGAAAACCAGGTACAGCAGGCCAATCGCCAACCAGCTCAGGCCCAGGTAAATCGCCAGGTGATCAAGGCTGACCATCAACCACAAATCCGCCACCAGGCCGATGGTCGGGAACACCAGGAACAGCACCAACTCCCGCAAACCGCGCTGCTTGGCACCGATCCAGTAGTGGAAGATCACCGACAGGTTCACCAGGCTGAAAGCCAGGAACGCACCGAAGTTGATGAACGAGGTGGAGGTGGTGACGTCCAGTCTCAACGCCAGTAACGCAACCACCGCGCACAGCAGGATGCTGTTGACCGGCGTACCGAAGCGCGCGTGCAAGGTACCGAAGAACGACTTGGGCAACACCCCGTCGCGCCCCATCGCAAACAGCAACCGCGAACCACTGGCCTGCGCTGACAGCCCCGAGGCGAACTGGCCGACGATCAGGCCGATCAGGAAGATCGACACAAACAGGTCGCCGCCAATGTTGCGGGCAATCTCGTAGGCGGCAGAATCCACGTCGGTGAACTCGAACGATGGGTGGGCGATCTGCACGAAGTACGACACACCGACGAAGATCAGCCCGCCGATCAGGGTGATCAGCATGATCGCCCGGGGAATCGTGCGGCGCGGGTCGCGGGTTTCTTCGGTCAGGGTGCTGACCGCGTCAAAGCCCAGGAACGAATAGCAGGCGATCGCCGCACCGCTCATGATCAACGGCATTTGCATCTGGCCGTTGAAGAACGGGGTGATGGTCCACAGCGGCTTGCGCGCATCACCGCCGATGTAGTGGATGCACAGCGCGACGAAGGCGACCAGCACCAGGAACTGCACCAGCATCAGCAAGGCGTTGATGCCGTTGGCGAGTTTCAGGCCGATGATGTTGATCACACTGGTGACCCCGATAAACGCCAGTACCCAGACCCATTGCGGCACGGCCGGGAAGGCCGAATGCAGGTAGGCCGCGCCGATCAGCCAGATGGCCATGGGCAGGAACAGGTAGTCGAGCAACACCGCCCAACCGGCGATAAACCCAAGCTTGGGGCTGATGGCCTTGCGCACATAGCTGTAGGCAGACCCGGCCACCGGGAACGCCGAGGCCATGCGGCCGTAGCTCATGGCGGTGAAGAACATCGCCACCAGGGCGGCCAGGTAAGCGGCCGGGACCATGCCGGCGGTGGATTGCGCCAGGATGCCGAAGGTGCCCAGGACAATGATCGGTGTCATATAGGCGATGCCAAACAGCACCACCGACCCTAACGACAGGGTGCGTTGCAAACGAGCCATGAGCGATTCTCCGCGCAATTATTAGATTTATGGCAGAACTGAAGTCGGTGCAGCGAACGCAATAATTTTTATGGTTGAAGCAGCTTTTTGGTGAAATGCAGCTTCTGTGGCGAGGGGGCTTGTCCCCCGTTGGGCTGCGAAGCGGCCCCAGAAAAAGCGGGAGCGCTTCGCACTCCAACGGGGGACAAGCCCCCTCGCCACAACAGCATCCTTGCCACGAGACCCGTGTCAGGGTTTGGGGATCAACAATTCCCGCGTCCCGTCCTCGCGCTCAATCACCTCCCCCGGCAATTTCAAGCGCTGGTCATCCAGGTAGCGATAGTCCTGTCGCGCCGCCGCCAGTTGCTCCAGGTCCAGTTCAACGCTGAACTGCCCTTCCCCGCGCCCGGCTTCAAACAGCAAGCTGCCGAACGGGTCGACCAGCGCACTGCCACCGGCGAACATCAGGCCGTCATCGCCCTCTTCCACTCGGTTGACCATCAGCGCGAACGCCTGGTTTTCCTGGGCGCGGGCCATGATCGCGGTGCGGTGGGTGGGGCCGTACGGGTCCATGTTGCCGTTGGTGACGATCAACACTTCAGCGCCCAACTGCGCCAGGGCCCGGGCGGTTTCCGGGAATTCGATGTCGTAACAGATCAACAGGCCAACTCGCACGCCGTTCCACACGCAGGTGGCGTAGCGGTCACCCGGGGTGAAGACGCCGCGGTCCGAGGCCCACAGGTGGGTCTTGCGATAGCGCAGGGCGATGCCGTCCGGGGTGATCATCAAGGTGGTGTTATAGAATTGGCCCGCGTCGCTCTCGGCCATGCCGATCACCACGGCGATATTGCGCGCACGGGCGGCCTGGATAATCGCCTGCACGGTCGGGCCGTCCACCGGCTCGGCCACCTCGGCCACGGTGCCGGCAGTCGGGAAGCCCATCAGGTGGGTTTCCGGGAATACGACCAATTGGGTATCCGCCGCACACGCAGCAATTGCCGCCAACGCGCGCTCAAGGTTGTAAGCTGTGCCGTTATCGCGGCCTGCCAGCTGGGCAAATTCGACCTTCATGGTTATTCCTTGTTCTTTATCTGTGGCGCAGTATGCGCAGCCGCGAACACTCGGGAAATCACGCAGCCGGGTTAACCCTATGGGGGTAGATGCATGACATTGTCGCTGGAAGACATCGCCTGGCACCGTTCGGTGGGGCAGATGATAGACGCCCTGGACCAGCCGAATTTCTGGACGCAGCTGGTCCGGTTGCTGGACCAATATGTGCCGTTCGACAGTTGGGTGGTGTTGCTGTTCAGCAGCGAGCACAAACCCCTGGTGTTCGCCGAATGCCCCGGCCAGGACGGCGAACCCGACCATCTGTTCCAGGATTACCTCAACGGTTTATACCTGCTCGATCCCTTCTACATCGCCAGCCGCGAACACTCGCGCACCGGACTGTTTCGCCTGGCCGAAGTGGCCCCGGAGCATTTCGAGCTGACCGAGTATTACCAGCGCTACTTCCGGTTGAACGTGGTGGCCGATGAAATCCAGTTCAACTGCCAGCAACCGGACGGGCGAACCCTGTGCCTGTCCCTGGGCTCCAAACAGCGCTTTGACCCACAGCAGATTGCCCTGCTGTCGCTGATTCAACCGTGGGTACTGGGCTTGCTGCGCCAGCGCCTGCCCCATGAACTCAACCAGGTGAGCGCTCCGGAGCAGCCGATCCACAACGATGGCTGGGGCGCGCAACTCACCGCGCGGGAGCTGGATGTGGGCCGTTTGATGCTCAGTGGTTGCTCCAGCAAGGAAATCGCTCGTAAGCTGGAAATCTCTGTTGAAACCGTGAAAGTCCATAAGAAACACATGTACAGCAAGCTAGGGATCAAATCCCAGTCGGAGCTGTTCTCGATTTTTCTGCAGGCGCAAAACGCCTGATCGAGCCCTGTAGGAGCGAGCTTGCTCGCGAAAAACGTCAATGCACCGCGGTCATCCAGACAACCGCGCTATCGTTAACGACCTTCGCGAGCAAGCTCGCTCCTACAGGATAAAAACTAAGGAACCCTGTATGAGCCTGTCCTTGTTAAGCCGTTACGCGTTCTTTGCCGTCTGCGTCATTTTCACCCTCGCCAGCATGCCGTTTATCGAACACGAATGGCTGTGGCCGATCGCCGTGGTCACCGGCATCCTTAGCCTGATCGGCATTTTCGACCTGCTGCAAAGCCCCCACGCGGTGCGCCGCAACTACCCGATCCTGGGCAATATCCGTTACCTGGTGGAAGGCATCCGTCCGGAAATCCGCCAGTACCTGCTGGAATCCGACAGCGACGCCCTGCCCTTTTCCCGGGCCCAGCGCTCGCTGGTCTACTCCCGCGCCAAGAATGAAAGTGCCGACAAACCCTTCGGCACGCTGATCGACGTGTACCAGTCGGGCTTTGAGTTTATCGGCCACTCCATGCGCCCCGCGCCGCTGAGCGACCCCAGCGCGTTTCGCGTGATCGTCGGCGGCCCGCAATGCAAGCAGCCCTACTCGGCCTCGGTGTTCAACATCTCGGCCATGAGCTTCGGTTCGCTGAGCGCCAACGCGATTCGCGCGCTCAACCAGGGGGCCAAGCTCGGCAACTTCGCCCATGACACCGGTGAAGGCAGCATCAGCCCCTATCACCGGGAAAACGGCGGCGACCTGACCTGGGAGCTCGGCAGCGGCTACTTCGGCTGCCGCACCAGCGCCGGCCTTTTCGACCCGGAACGCTTCGCCGTGCAGGCGCAGAACCCGCAAGTGCGGATGATCGAAATCAAGATGAGCCAGGGCGCCAAACCGGGCCACGGCGGGATCCTGCCCAAGCACAAGGTCACCCAGGAAATCGCCGACACCCGCGGCATCATGATGGGCGAGGACTGCATCTCGCCGTCGCGCCACAGCGCGTTTTCCACTCCCATCGAAATGATGCACTTCATCGCCCAGCTGCGTGAACTGTCGGGCGGCAAACCGGTGGGCTTCAAGTTCTGCCTGGGCCACCCGTGGGAATTCATGGGCATCGCCAAGGCCATGCTCGAAACCGGCATCCTCCCGGACTTTATCGTGGTGGACGGCAAGGAAGGCGGCACCGGCGCCGCGCCGGTGGAGTTCACCGACCACATCGGCGTGCCGCTGCGTGAAGGCTTGCTGTTCGTGCACAACACCCTGGTGGGCTTGAACCTGCGGGACAAGATCAAGCTCGGCGCCAGCGGCAAGATCGTCAGCGCGTTCGACATCGCCAGCGTCCTGGCCATCGGTGCCGACTGGGCCAACTCGGCGCGGGGCTTCATGTTCGCCATCGGCTGTATCCAGTCGCAAAGCTGCCACACCAACAAATGCCCCACCGGGGTGGCCACCCAGGACCCGTTGCGCCAGCGCGCACTGGTGGTGCCGGACAAGGCCCAGCGCGTGTTCAACTTCCACCGCAACACGTTGAAGGCCCTGGCCGAAATGCTCGCTGCCGCCGGTCTCGACCACCCTTCGCAACTGTCGGCCAAGCACCTGGTGCGGCGCATGTCGGCCACCGAGATCAAGCTGTTCTCGCAGTTGCATGTGTTCCTGAAACCTGGCGAATTGCTCACCGGCGAAGTGAACGGCGAGTTTTATTCGCGCATGTGGCAGATGGCGCGGGCGGACAGTTTTGAGCCGAATGAAATCGCCGCGGCCTGAGCCCGCATTGAACAACCCCGCTGAACCGGACCACCGAACGGCATCGTTGAAACAAGGAGCTTCACCATGCCGTTACTCGACTTCACCGCCCTTGCCGCCCAACTGCCGGACACCTGGAAATCCACCCGCGTGGGCCAGGTCGGCCCGGCGCGGATCAAGGTGCTGCGCATGGATGCACAGGCTTATGAAGAAGAAACCCACGACTACAACGAAGGGCTGTTGGTGATCGACGGCCTTTTGCGCCTGTCTATTGGCGAGGAGGCCATCGACGTCGGCGCCGGTCAGATGTACCTGGTTGAAGCCGGCATCGCCCACGCGGTACTCGCCGGCAGCCAAGGCACGCTGGTGATCATCGACGTTTAAACAAAGCGATGAGACATTCAGCAAAAAACTCAGCTTTGCAATTGCTTACAAATACCGCCAACCTGCGCCCGCCCGACGTACGGCTCGACTGAAGCCGTCGTCCACTTGTCATTACTAAACCCCTTGTTCAAGAGCCCGCTGCCATGTTGAACGGACGCGACCCGCGCATCGATTTTTTTCGGGGCCTGGCGTTGATCTTTATTTTCTGGGATCACGTGCCCCACAACCCTCTGGGCCAGATCACCTTGCGCAACTTCGGTTTCAGCGACGCGGCGGAGGTCTTCGTGTTCCTGGCCGGTTATGCGGCCGTGCTGGCCTACGGCAAGATCCTGCAGCGCGACGGTTATCTGATCGCCTGCGTGAAGATCTGGCGGCGCACCTGGGTGCTGTACGTGGTGCACATCTTCCTGCTGGCGATGCTGATGGGCATCGTGTTCTTCGCCAACAGCCATGTGGAAACCCGCGACCTCGTTGAAGAGATGGGCCTGACGCACTTCGTCACCCATCCCCAGCAAGCCCTGGTGGATGAACTGCTGTTGCGCTTCAAACCCAACCTGATGGACCCGTTGCCGCTGTACATCGTGCTGCTGGGTTGCCTGCCGCTGGTGTTGCCGTTGCTGTTGCGCAAGACCTGGGCGGTGGTGGCTGTTTCGCTGGCGGTGTACTTGCTGGCGCCGCACCTGGGCTGGAACCTGGCGGCGATTGCCGACGGCGTGTGGTACTTCAACCCGGTGACCTGGCAGTTGCTGTTTGTGCTGGGCGGCGCGGCGGCGATTCATGCCGGGCAACCCCGCCCTGTCGAGACTCGGCGCCTGTTGCGTCAGCCGTTGTTCGTCGCTGCGGCGGTGTATGCGCTGTTGGCGGGGGTTCTCACGCTCTCGTGGCGCTGGCCGGAAATCCACGACGCGCTGATGCCGTCGGCGCTCAGTGACCTGCTGTACCCCATCAGCAAGACCGACCTGTCGCCGGTGCGCCTGCTGCACTTCCTGGCCCTGGCCTATGTCACCGCCAAGCTGTTGCCTGGCCGCGAATGGACGCAGAACTGGTTGGCCCGACAAACCTGCCGTATGGGGCGCTACTCCCTGGAGGTGTTCTGCCTGGGGGTGCTGCTGGCACCGCTGGCGGACATGATCAATGCGATCACCGGCGATGCCTTCGCCATGCAAATCTTCACCGCATTGGTAGGCGCCGGGCTGATGGCACTGCTGGGGGCCTGGCTGGATTTGAACAAGCGGCTCACCCAACCGGCGCCTCCCGCCACCGCCTGAAAAACAAAAAGCCCCGTAAGGGGCTTTTTGTTGAGCGCAGGAAACTCAGCTCGCGGTGCGTGCCGCCGCTTGAGTCGGCTGCAACTTGAACACGTAGAACAACACCGTCAGCAGCACCAGGAACACCGGCCCCACGTAGAGCGCCACACGGGTGTCCGGGAAGTACGCCATCAGGCCCACCACCAGCACCAGGAACGCCAAGGCCAGGTAGGAGCTGACCGGGTACAGCCACATGCGGTATTTAAGGCCGTCACGTTCGGCCTGGGTCAGGCTCTTGCGGAACTTGAGCTGGGCCAGGAGGATCATCAGCCAGGTCCAGATCGCGCCGAAGGTGGCGATGGAAGTGACCCAGACGAAGACTTTTTCCGGAACCATGTAGTTGAGCAGCACGCCCAGCAACAGCACGAAGATCGACAGCAGCAGCGCCTTGCGCGGCACGCCGTTGCTTGAGGTGGTACCGAACGTGGCCGGGGCCTGGCCGTTCTGCGCCAGGCTGTAGAGCATGCGCCCGGTGCTGAAGATACCGCCGTTGCACGACGACAACGCTGCGGTGATCACCACGAAGTTGATGATGCCGGCGGCGGTCTTGATACCCAGGCGCTCGAAGGTCATCACGAACGGGCTGCCCTGGGTGCCGATTTCGTTCCACGGGTAGATCGACAGGATCACGAACAACGCACCGACGTAGAACAGCAGGATGCGCCAGAACACCGAGCCGATGGCACTCGGGATGGTCTTCTGCGGGTTCTTCGCTTCACCGGCGGTGAGGCCGATCATCTCCACGCCCAGGTAGGCGAACATCACCATCTGCAGGGACATCAACACACCCTGCACGCCATTGGGCATAAAGCCGCCGTGGGTCCACAGGTTGGAAATGCCCAGGGCTACGCCATCGTTGCCAAAGCCGAACGCGATGATGCCGACGCCGCCGATCACCATGGCAATGATGGTGACGATCTTGATCAGTGCGAACCAGAACTCGAACTCACCGAAGGCCTTGACCGCGATCAGGTTGATGGTGCCCATGCTGATCAGTGCTGCCAGGGCCCAGATCCAGCGGGGTGTATCGGGGAACCACACGCCCATGTACACGGCGACGGCCGTGATTTCTGCCACGCAGGTCACCAGCCACAGGAACCAATAGTTCCAGCCGGTGAGAAAGCCCGCCAGCGGGCCGAGGTAATCCTGGGCGTAGCGGCTGAACGAACCGGCCACCGGGTTGTGCACGGCCATCTCGCCGAGGGCGCGCATGATCACCAGGATCGCCAGGCCGCCGATGATGTACGACAGCATGATCGCCGGGCCGGCCATTTCAATGGCCTTGGCCGAGCCTAGGAACAGGCCGACGCCGATGCATGCACCGAGGGCCATCAGGCGAATATGCCGTTCGCCGAGTTCGCGTTTCAGCGGACCGCCCTGAGCGGTCTCGCCGTGGGGCAGATGATTGCCAGCTGGCATAGGGATACAACCTCGTCTTGTTATTGGATATGAGCCACCGAGTCCGGGGCGTCATGGCGGGTCTGCCATGGCGTACCGTTGCCGGATCACCTTTTGGGTAAAACGGTCTGGCCGGGCCAGATCAGCGGGGGTGCAGTATAAAAAGCTAAACCCAGGGGTTTTCACTCTATAAACGGCAAGATTCAGCGGGAACTCTCGGTAAAGGCGCCTTTTGCGGAGGAGCATCACCTGGTTAGCGTAGGAATCATCGCCACCAAACGGCGGCGAGTATTGCACGGTAATGGTGCAGCGTCATGCCCCTACCTTTGGCGGGTTTACCGGTGGGGGAGGCTCTAGAGCGGCACTTCCTGACAACCAAGGGCCATTGTGGGGAAAGAGCTTGCTGTGGCGAGGGAGCTTGCTCCCGCTGGGCTGCGCAGCAGACCCAAAATCTGGGCATGCGGTTTATCAATCAGACCGGGGCGGGTTCTTTGGGAGTGCTTCGCACTCCAGCGGGAGCAAGCTCCCTCGCCACAGCAAGCTCCCTCGCCACAGCAAGCCCCTTCACCACAGCAAGCTCCCTCGCCACAGAGAATTTCCAGGCACGGAAATACGTACTCAACAATTCTGGGATCGAAGCCTCTATCAGGCTGCTAGCGTCAATTCATCTGGAGCAAAGGAATGCAATGGAATGCCTACTCGCCCTCAATCCCATCGCCTGCGGACCGGGAGATTCAGCGAGCCCGGCAGGGCTTATCTGGTGACTGCGGTGGTACACAATCGTCAGCCCCTGTTTGCCGACTTTCGTCTGGGTCGCCTGTTGGTAGCAGAGTTCAAGCGCGCACAAGAGCAAAAATGGGGGAGCTCCATCGCCTGGGTCATCATGCCTGACCACTTTCATTGGCTGGTCCAGCTTGAGCAACGCAGCCTGCCCCAACTGATGCAGGCGGTTAAATCCCGCAGCACCTGCACCATCAACCGGGCGAGGAACCGTACAGGCGCTTTTTGGCAGAACGGCTATCACGATAGGGGAATCCGGGATGGTGAAGACTTGCGCCACTTGGCTCGATACATCATCGCCAATCCCATCAGAGCGGGACTGGTGAAACGCGCCGGCGATTACCCTTTATGGGATGCCTGCTGGCTATGAGCCGGAATAGCAATCACTGTGGCGAGGGAGCTTGCTCCCGCTGGGCTGCGCAGCAGACCCAAAACCTGGGCATGCGGTTTATCAGCTAGACCGGGGTGGGTTCTTGGGGAGTGCTTCGCACTCCAGCGGGAGCAAGCTCCCTCGCCACAGCAAGCTCCCTCACCACAAAAACAGCATCACACTCACAAATCCCCCCCACTCGCCCACCACCGTCTAAGCTTCAACCAAGTCCGATCAATCTACGTAAATGGATCAATCGACTATGGGCGCTTTATGGCAAAACGCTTCGACCAAGGCTGCGGTATCCACCGATAGCCCGGATGAACAGCCGTTGCCACAAAGCCCTCCTCCCCGCCGACGGTTGTGGTGGCGGCTGTTCTGGCTGGTGCTGCTGATTGCGCTGATCGCCCTGGGCTTTGCCGCCCTGCGGGAAATGCGCACTTCAAGGTTGCAGGCCAAGACCTTCTCCGACATTGCCTCAACCCTCACTTACCAAATGCATTCGGGCCCCAGTGATGCACGGGTTTACCCTGGCGCCGGGCCCTTTGACAAGCGCCTGGGCTACAGCGCCCTCGGCGAGTTCCTGCCGCGCTTGATCAAGCGTGACTACCTGATCCAGGCTCAAGCGCGCTTCTCTCCCGACCTGATGGCCTACGCCCAGCGCGGCCTGTTCGTGCCCTACCCGGAAAAGATCCAGGCCGGCCTGACCATCACCGATTGCCGCGCCGCGCCGCTGTATCAGTTCACGTATCCACAACAGTTCTACCCAAGCTTTGCGGCGATCCCGCCGGTGGTGGTCAGCAGCCTGCTGTTTATCGAAGACCGCGACCTGCTGGACCCGAAAAACCCGCAACTCAACCCGGCCGTGGATTGGCCGCGCTTTGCCAAGGCCGCCTGGTCCCAGGTGGCGAAGCTCTTGCACCTGCCCGGCCAGACGGCAGGCGGCAGTACCCTGGCCACGCAGCTGGAAAAATACCGCCACTCGCCCGACGGCCTGACCCTGTCCGGCGGCGAGAAAATCCGCCAGATGATTTCTGCCAGCGTGCGCGCGTATCAGGACGGCCCGCAAACCCTTGCCGCTCGCCAGGACATCGTGCGCGACTACCTCAACAGCGTGCCCCTGTCGGCGGTACCCGGCCATGGCGAAGTGCACGGCATGGCCGAAGGCTTGCGCGTGTGGTACGGCGCCGACTTCAACCAGACAAACGCGCTGCTCATCGGCACCGACCCCAAACAGCTGCCGCAAAAGGGTCTGGCGTTGCGCGAGGTGCTGTCGCTGATGATCGCCCAGCGTCGCCCGTCTCACTATCTGTCCAAGGGCCACAAGGAACTGGCGGACCTCACCGACAGCCACATCCGCCTGCTCGCACAAAACAACGTGATCGACTCGGCGCTGGCCAGCGCAGCCCTCGCCAGCAAAGTCACCTACCGTGACTGGCAGCAACAACCGACGATCCAGCCAATCGAAACCAACAAGGGCATCAGCGTCGCCCGCACTCGCCTGGCCGCCCTGCTCAACCAGCCGCTGTACGACCTCGATCGACTCGATCTCTCTGCCACGAGCACCTTGCAAGCCGACCTGCAAAGCCAGGCCAGCACGTACCTCAAGCAACTCGCCGACCCCACTTTCGCCGCGCAGATCGGCCTGCTCGGGCCCACGCTGCTGACGCCCGCCAGCACCGCTCAGGTTCGCTACAGTTTCAACCTCTACGAGATGACACCCGACGGTGCCCGCGTGCGCGTGCAAACCGACAGCACCGACCAGCCATTCGACATCAACGAAGGCAGCAAGCTGGAACTGGGTTCAACCGCCAAGCTGCGGGTGATGACCACCTACCTGCAAATCGTCAGCGAACTGCATGATAAATACGCTGCGACACCTGCCGCCGAGCTGCGCAAAGTCCCGGTCGAGGACACGGACCGCATTACCCGCTGGGCCCTCGACTACCTGGCCCAGAACAGCGACCGCAACCTGCCGGCCATGCTCGACGCCGCCCTCAATCGCCAATACTCGGCCAACACCGGCGAAGGTTTTTTCACCGGCGGCGGCATGCACCACTTCCATAACTTCCGCAGCCAGGACAACGGTCGCAATCCCACGTTGATCGAAGCCCTGCGCGAGTCGATCAACTTGCCGTTCATTCGCCTGATGCGTGACCTGGTGCGCTACAGCACCTATCACGGTGCGAACAACAGTGCCGAGTTGCTCAAGGACGACAGTGACCCGAGGCGCCAGGAATACCTGGCCAAATTCGCCGACCGCGAAGGCACCACCTTCCTGCTCAAGTTCTGGAAGAAATACCGCAACAAGAACACCCAGGCGCGCCTCGACACCTTCCTCGACAGCATGCACCCCACCGCCATTCGCCTGGCCGCCGTACACCGCTACCTGCTGCCCAACGCCAGCCAGGCGAGTTTCAACAGCTTCGTCCGCTCGCACTTGAGCAGCGTCAAAAGCCCTGAAAAACTCACCGACGAGCGCCTCGAAAAGCTCTACCAGAATTACGGCCCCGGCGCCTACGACCTGCCTGACCAAGGCTATATCGCCAAGGTTCACCCGCTGGACCTGTGGCTGATGGGCTACCTGCTGAACAACCCTGACGCCACCTTCACCCAGGCCACCGCCGCCAGTGAACACGAGCGCCAGGAGGTTTACAGCTGGCTGTTCAAGAGCCGCCACAAGAGTGCCCGCGACAGCCGCATCCGCACCATGCTGGAGATCGAAGCCTTCCTCGATATTCACCAGCGCTGGCAGAAAGTCGGCTACCCCTTCGACCATCTGGTGCCGTCGCTTGCCACTGCCATCGGCAGCTCCGGCGACCGCCCGGCGGCCCTGGCGGAACTGGTGGGGATCATCCTCAACGATGGCGTGCGCCAGCCCACCCTGCGTATCGACAGCCTGCGCTTTGCCGCCGACACCCCGTACGAAACCCGCTTGGTCAACGACCCCAATCGCGGCAAGCGCGTGATGCCTTCCGAGGTGGCCACGGCACTCAAGGGGGCGCTGTCCCAGGTGGTGGACGCGGGCACTGCACGACGCGTGTCCGGCAGTTTCAAACTGGCGGACGGTACGCCTTTGGCCATGGGCGGCAAGACCGGTACCGGCGACAACCGGATCGAAGCCATCGGCGCCGGCGGGCGGATTCTCAGCTCCAAGGCGATCAACCGCACGGCGACCTTCGTGTTCTACATCGGCGAGCATCATTTCGGCACGCTGACCGCCTTCGTCCCCGGCGCTTCGGCCCAGGGTTTCAAGTTCACTTCGGCGTTGCCGGTACAGGTACTCAAGGGCATGGCGCCGATTCTTACGCCCTATCTGCAACCGGGCAACAACAGCTTATGCAGCGTGCGCTGATGGGCCTATCCCTGCGCTTTTCACTTGCGGATTACTGAGGGATCCGCCGCGGTTTCCACCCACTATTCAAACTTATCCGCAGCCGTGCCGGTGCATAGACTCAAGCCTTCTTTTTGAGCTCTACAGGTTGCCCCCATGGCCGACATACCCGACCAGTCCCTGCACCACGCGTTTATCGAAAACGCCCTGCCGCACTGGCTGAAAACCACCTCGCCACTCCGCCTGCGCGCACTCAACGACGTCGCCCGCCAAGGCATCCGCCACTATCCCCATGCCAGCGCCAACCAGCATCAAGCGCTCAAGCCCGCGATCGCCGCACACTGGCAGCAGCAGGCTGCGATGGACCAGCGATTCCAGGCATTGACCGACGTGTACGCCTTCGCCGAACCGTTGCTGAAAAATGCCTTGAAGGCCTATGGCGAGATCGACGTCAGAACCACCTGCCTGCGGCTGTATGCCAGCGCCAAAGTTGCCTGGTGGGTGCACGATTTCAATCGTGGGGAGCAAAGCAAAACCTTGTCGCTGCTGGACGTCGCGCTGGCCAACTTTGCCGCCTCGGACACCTTCGTCGACTACGCCTTCCTGTCCGCCGAAGACCCACGCGGGCAGCGGGATACACTGACCTTGCGCCACTCCATCACCGGCGCGGTATTGACCGCTGAACAGTTCAAGCACATCTGCCGCACCCTGGACCTGGGCGCCCGCTACCAGAAAAGCCTGCGCCAGGCCCTGGGATTCTATGACCCGGCGGTGACCCGGGACGTGCGCCTGCAGATGATTGCCACTCAGAAGACTGCCCTGGGTACGGCGGCGCACCTGGCCTTGATCAACCGGGACATCGACGCCGATGCCCACGGCGCCGTGCTCGACCTGATCGCCGGCCGCGTCGCGCTGCTGGACGGTCAGGCGCTTGGATGCCATACCCTGAGCCTGATGAACACGGCATTGACCGGCATCCTGTTGCTGTTTGTCCCGCAGCCCACCCGACCCGTCGGCAAGGTGCTGGTGTACATCCCCGCAGACCCCGAACACCCTCTGAAGCAATACCCTTCGCCTGCGGCCTTCCTCAGCCACCTCACGGAAAAACTGCGGGACAGCCAGCGCTACCAGACCTTCTTCAGCCAGTTCATCGACCACGCCAGGCGCGGTGAATTCTTTGCCGGGCTCAATACACGCTTGAGCCGTGTTCGCTGGCATCAAACCGCCCACACCGACCCGCGCCCCAGCTGGCGCGACACTCCGATCACCCAGCCAAACCTGCAATTCAGCGTGCAGGCTATCGGTGACGATCACGTCAATCGCTCAACGCTCGCCGCCGAAAATGACCTGTGGAATTACCAGTACCGCCTCAAGTTGAACAAGATCGTCAACGATGCCCTGGACATCGCCGTGCCCACCGCCACCGCCGACCGCCACGCGCGCTGGGCCTGGTGGGACAACCTGGAAAAAATCCTCGGGGATATCTTCAATGCGGCGCTGCTGGTGCTGACGCCCTTCGTGCCGCTGCTGGGTGAAGCGATGCTCGCCTACAGCCTGTACCAGATCACCGACGAGGTGTTCGAGGGGATTGTCGATTGGGCCCAGGGGCGTGGTGCCGAGGCGGCGGAGCAAGTGGTCGCGGTGGCCGACAGCGTGATCCAGTTTGCCTTGTTCGGTGCTGCCAGCCAGTTGGGCCATGTCGCACGGCTCAAGCTCAGCCCCTTCGTCGAAGGCTTGCGCCCGGTGGTGCGGCCCGACGGCAGCACGCGCCTGTGGCACCCGGATATTGCGCCCTATGCTGTGAAAAACCTCGACCAGCCGCCCATTGTCGACGGCCTGCACACCCATCGGGGCAAGCAGATCCTCGCGCTGCAAGGTACTCACTTCGAAGTGCAGGCAGACCCTGAAACCGGCGACACGCGTATCGCTCACCCGGAGCGCGCCAACGCCTATCAACCCCTGGTGCGGTTCAACGGCGACGGCGCCTTCGTACATGAAGCCGAGCAACCGCGCACCTGGGACAGCGCCACGCTGATGCGCCGCCTGGGGCCGCGCACGGCGCCCTTCAGCAACCAGCAACTGCAGCAGATGCAACGCATCAGCGGTGCCGACGACGGTGTGCTGCGCAACCTTTACGTGCAAAACCGGCCGACCCCGCCGCTGCTGGAAGCGACCCTCAATCGCTATGAAGCCCAGCGCGCTGCCACACAGACCGTGCACACCATTCGCGCCGGCGCACCGCTGCCGCTGGATGCGACGTCCGCCTGGTTCGAGCAGACCATCACCGAGCTGCCGGGCTGGCCCCAAACCAAGGCACTGGAAGTGTTCGTGCGCTCGGACAAGAGCGGTGACTCCCACAAGTACGCCAACCCGCAGGCATCGCCGGCCGACACGCTGCAATTGAGCCTGGCCGAGGTGATGTCCGGCGAGTTGCCGGCGCGGGTGCTGGAGTTTCTCGATGAGCCGTCGATCAGGCACCTGCTGGGCGGCGACGTGCCGCAAGCACTGCGCGTGCAAACCTTGCGCGATCAACTGGCGGACTCGGTGGCGCGCCAGACCGGTGACATCGCCGACTACATCCATCAGGCCCGCCAGGTCAGCGCCGATCCCCATGGACGCCGTTTGCGCGAGCAGGTCAGCCCGCTGGACCGGCCGCTGGCCGACACCCTGCTGGCCGGCACAACCCCGGCCGAACGGCAAACCCTGGACCACCACGTACCGCTGCGCCTGCTCAATCAGGCCAGGGAACTGAGCTTCGCCCAGCACAGTGTCCAGGCCTACGCGGGGTTCTTCCCGCCCTGGGCGATCACCGAAGGTACCGAGCGCCTGGTGCTCAATACCCTCAAGCGCTACAGCGATGGCTTTGGCGACCTGCACCTGCAAATCCGCGATCGCCTGGTCAGCGGTACGCTGCGTTGTGAAGCCGGGCCGGCCGATGCCCGCCGGCGCCGGGTGCTGGTGCGCCAGAACGACATGGGCTACGAACTGTTCGATCAGCAGGGCCAGCGCCTGCATGGGCCGGATACCCTGTATGAATGCCTGTTGCGCGCGCTGTCCGAAGCGCAGCAACGTGAACTGGGCTACCGGCCCGGCCAGGGCGCCGGGCTCAAGCATTGGCTGATGGAAACCCTCGAACCCCTGGCCGAACGGCGCCGGGTGCTGGCCGAGCCACCGCTGCGCAGTACGGCAGATGTGCAGACCACCACCCTGCTCGGCGGCGCGGCCCTCGGCGGGTTGCGCCGCGCCCAGGAGCACTTGGGCCAGGCCCGCGCCCGGGAGGTGCTGGCCAGTCTGTTCCCGACCCTGGAGGAGGAACGCCTGCAGCGGTTCCTCAATGAGATCGGCCCGGGGCTGAACAACGATGTCCTCAATCGCCTGGTCCTGCAGCGGCACAACCTGTACCGGGAGCTGGAGCAATGGAAGCGCCTGCCCGGCCCCCATCCCAAAAACAGCCGCATGGCCCGGGAGGAAAAACTGCGTAAAAATATCATTGCGCACAAACTCTATCGCTGCTGGGAAGACCGCCTCGCCGAGCACCGCGACGACTTGGGCCAGGTGCAGAGCGGCGCGAGCCTGGACCTCAGCGCCCTCGACCTGCCCGGCAGCCTGCCGCTGCTGGGCAATGGTTTCGAGCACGTCACCCAACTGAAGCTGGCCAACTGCATGTTCAACGACAGCCAGTGGCCCTTTCTGCAGGCATTCCCGTCCCTGCGGGAGCTGGACGTCAGTGCGAACGAACTGACGCGGCTGCCCGAGCCCATCGCCAACATGCGCTACCTGCGCGACCTCAACCTGGGGGAAAACCAGATCACGCTGCTCAACGGCGACGTTGCGCGCCTGAAAAACCTCAAGCACCTGCGCAACCTGAACCTGTACCGCAACCCGCTGACGCAGCCACCGAACATATCGAAAATGCCGCACCTGCGCCGCCTGTTCCTGAGCCGCACCCCCATCACCCAATGGCCCACCGGGCTGTTTGCCCACCCACGGGAGGAGGGTTTCCTGCTGGACCTGAGCCAAACCCGGATTGATCATGTGCCAGCGCTCATGGCCGATAGCGCCGAGGCCCGGACCGTCGCCCATACCCGCCTGGACCGCAACACCCTGCTCAACGACCAGCGCCTGCTGTACGAGCAGTACCGCGAAGCCGCCGGACTGGACCCCAACCGCAGCTATGAACCCCGTGGAGAGAGCGGCCCGTGGCTGGAACGGGTCAGGCCGCCGTTACTGGGCAGGCGCCAGGAGCTGTGGCAAGCGGTGGAGCGCGAGCACGGCTCCCAGGGTTTGTTCGAGGTGATCAAGGCCCTTGAAGCGCCCGACTTCTTCCAGCGGCCCCAGGACATGGACACCTATTGGGACAATCTTGAAACGTTGCGCGAGCGCGTCTGGCGTTTGCTGGAGGCGGCCCACAACGATACGGCGCTGCGTGAAAAGCTGTTCAAGATGGCCAGTTTTCCCGGCCTGTGCGCCGACGGCAGTGCACAGATTTTCAATGACCTGGGCATCGAAGTGCTGGTCAGCGAAGCCCAGCGTTACTCCGCCTCGGCCAGCGAGCGCGAGGGCAAACTGGTGACGCTGGCAAAGGGCAATGCACGGCTCAAGCAATTGAACCGCATCGCCAGCGAGGACATTGCCCATCGGCTCAAACCCGAAGCCGAAGGCGGCCTCGGCCAATGGCTGCGTTCGCAACGACGGGAGGGCGTGATGGGTAACGTGGACGACGTGGAGGTCTACCTGAGCTACCAGACCTCCCTGGCCAAGCGCCTCGACCTGCCCTGGCTGTCGGAACACATGCTGTACCGCGACACCGGCGACGTAAAACCCACGCAGATCGAACAGGCCTACAGCACGGTGCTGGAGCTGGGCGAAGGCGATGGCCTGGTCAACCAGATGTTGCTGGAGCCCTATTGGGAAGAGTACCTGCACGACCACCACCCGAACACCCTTGAGGCCAATGCCCGGCATTTCGACGAACAATGCGCACGCCTTGATGAACTGCAGGAAGCCCAGGCCAGGCTGGCCCAGGCCAACGGCTTACCCGCCGAGCAGAAGGAAGCGTTGAGGCTCACGCTGATCGGCCTCGCCGACGCCCTGGGTGTACCGCACCCGCAGGTGCTGACCGGGCAACCCATGACGGACGACAGCTACAACCTGCTGCTCAACGAACTGGGCTACCGCGAAAAACAATGGATGCGCGAGTTGACCCACCAGGCTTTGGAACGCCACAGCCAACAACGTAACCGCGTCACGCGCCAGGTCTGACCGTATGGGTGTGTCATGGCACCCCCATTACCAGTACGCCGCTGCCGTTCAACGGCCCCTCGACAGGCAGGGACCCCGCCTGCTTGACCAGGGCGAACGTTACAACGTCGCTCCCGGAACTGTTGGTGATACGGGTCAGGAACGAGCCATTGACTCGAACCGCAGTCCCCTGACGGACAAGGGCCGTGCCCACGTTCGGATTGCTCATCACCAGCGCATTGGCGTTGAACGAGGACGGCGTGCCTTTGTAGGTAATGGTGATCGGCGTGGTAATCCCCGGGTCCGGGCACCGGTAGGTGAGCGTGCGATCGGTACGAACGGTGGTTGATACGGGGTCGGTGCCTATCGCCCTCTGGTGCACGTTGCCGAAGTTGATTTCGATCGGTTGGTTATTGTTGATCGTGCACGACGACGGGGAGATGGTGAAGTCGTTGTTGGCGATGTACGTAAGCTGCAGGCTCGTGGAAAAGGAATCGTAGTTGTTGGTCTGGTCGAGACGTAACACGCCCAGAGTGTCACCTATTCGAATGTCGATCGGGTTGGTCGGGTTGTTGCGGATCAATATATAAGGGATGACATCGATCGGGATCGGAGACGTATTGTTAGGCATGGTCGCAATCCTGATACCCGCCTGGATAGGCGTGTTCCAATAACTGCCATTGATACGCAAGCCGGTCGTCTGGCTGACGAACTTCGGACCAGGCGACCAGGCCGGGCCGATCCTCGTCCCGGTGGCCCAGTAGTCCTGCCGTCCATCCGGGGTATAGCTGTCCGGTTCAAACCGGCATTCGATCCTCACCCCGGACAGGAGAATGCGCGGCTCATTCACCTCCAGCCGCACATTCACCGGAACCTGCAGGTTCAACGTCCCGCCAATGCTCACCCGTTGCCAATTGCCGCCATTGACCCGGCAATCAGCCGCTTTCACGGTCGTCGTGACGCCAGCCAGGGCAAGCAGCACAACGGCTCCAAATAGTCGTTTCATGTTGTTCTCTTTCATCCCATGCATAACGGTTTAGCGTTACGGATAATCCAGCGTAAACGTCGAAGTCACACGGTAGCTGCCGTGCCCGATGGTCTTGTCCCGCAGGGCATCCGGCTCACCCTGCACATAGGCCTTGAGCAGGATGACGTTGTTGCCGGGGCTCAATTTCTGCTCGTCGCCGACCTTGTTCACCGGCACCGGCTTGTCGCTCAGTGTCTCCAAACCCAGCCCGATGCCAGAGGCACCGCTGCCACCATCCAGCGCAAACAAACCGGGCAGCGCGCGGTTTTCCGCACCGTTGAACAGGATGGTCACCGAGTCGCTGATGGTGGTATTGCAGTCATCCAGGTGCAGGGTGAAACGTTTGCCCACTGAGCGTGTGTTGATGTAGAGGTGCTTGCTGGTCAGGTCCCACAGCTCCAGGGTGATGGCTTCATCGCCCGGGCGGATGGTGCAGGCCTGTTCCACCAGGTTGCCCTTGAACCTCAGGTTGTCCACCGCCTGCGCCGTGGCCGCCAGGCCGAAGGTCAGCAGCAGGACCAGCCCCTTATGAATCATTGCGTGTCGCATACACTCGACTCCTACTGGTATTCAGCCAACAGCGTGGCCACCGCCGTGAACCCTTGGGCCTTCAGGACCGAACCCGGCCGTTTGACCGGCACCACTTCCAAGGTCGGCGGTGCCGCCAGGCTGATGTCCAGCGGCGTGTTGAGGCGAAACGGCGCGTTGTTCTGGTACAGCCGAATGCCCAGGTCAGGCGCAGTGGTCTGCAGGGCCGCGTTATCAAAGCTTGTCTCTGCGCCCTTGACGCTCAACTTCAACAGCCACGGCAGCGTTGAGGCGCCGCAGCGGATGGTGTAGCCGACGGCCCTGCGATATTTCACGCCATCGACACGCTTGGTGCCGACATCCCCGAAATCGACTTCAATCGTGCTGCCCGAATCAATCGTGCAGGGCGGCGGCTCGTTCAGCGTTCCGTTGAACGTCAGGTTGGCCGACGCAGCACTGAAAAAGCCGAAGCAACACAAGCCGAGCAACGTTCGCTGTGGCCAACATTTCATTGATCGTTTCCTCATTATTGGTACTCGATCACGAGGGTAGCGGCGGTCGCAAATGCCCCGCCCGTCAGCGTGCTGCCTGCGCGCTTGACCGGCACCGCCTGCACGGCCGGAAAGGTCGGATGGGTAAACCTGAGCGGTGTGTTCAGCGGCCAGTCCGCCCCATTGGCGAAGAGCTTGACCCCCAGGTCGGTCTTGGGGGTCGAGAGCACTTTGTTATCAAACCCGGCTGCCGCGCCCTTGAGTTCCAGGGTCATCGCGTTGCTGTAAACGGGAGGACTGCAGGCGACGGTATACGGCACGTCCCGTCGATAATTCACGCCATCAATCCGTGACGTCAGCAGGTCATTGCCGAACGGCACATTCAGTGTGCCGCCGCTGTTAATCACGCACGGTGGAGGTGCAATGATGGTCGCGCGGATCGTCAGGTTGGTATCGGCCTGCACGCCCTGGCTGACCACCCACAGCAGTCCCGCACCGATAAAAATGGCCCACGGGCCGGTTAACCTGGTCATTGTTCTGCCCTTACTCATAATTGAGCCTGAAATCCACCACGGCCCGGAATGCACCGCTGGTCAGGGGTGCCGGGGTGCGCGTGGGCTGGACGTTCCAGGTCTGCGTGTTGCGGCCCAAGGGCAAGAACAATGGCTCCCCCCTTGAACCCAGCTGTACATCGCGCCCCTGGGAATCGGTCAGGCGCAGGCCCATCCCGGTGATGCCTTGCACCTTGACCAGCCGTGAATCATCGGCATCGGCTGGTGCGATGAACGCCACCGAGAGCACCGGTTGATAAGCACTCCATGTCAGGTTCCCCGTGCGTTCACTGGCGATGCGGCCGGCGGTGCGCCGGCAATCCTCGAACAGCAGTTGAAAGGCCACGGAGGTCGCCTGGTCACCCGGCCGTTGCAACTGGCTGGCCGACACCGGGCCCAGGTCGATCGTCTGGTGCAGGGATGCCATCTCCAGGCTGCAGGGGGTTTCGTGCATGGACCCGAGAATGTTGAGCATCCCGACCATGCCCTCCACATCCTCGTCATCCGCGGCGTGCGCCGGCCCCATCAGGGCCAGCAACAGACCGCCCAAGACCTTCACTGTGTGCAACTTCATGACGTTCTCCGGCAGCAGGCACTACTGATTGGCCACAGACAGTTGCGTGTTCACCTTGCATGTCTCGCCACTGCAGGTGAACGCCAGCAGCGGACGGCCACCGTAATCATTCACGTAGGACAAATAGGGGGTTGTGCCGAGCTCCTTGGCAGTCGGCCCCAGGGCCTGCGTGCCTTTGGGCGGGACCATCACCGGCTCGAAGCCCGGTATGGTCTTGCCGTCCTTGCTGCTGCGCGCATCCACCAGGGTCACGTAGTAAGGCGTGGGGTTATTCACCTGGTAGTGATCGCCTTGCCGGGTAAGGGTCAGCTTTTCCTGCCATGGGTCGGACAGGTCCTGCTGGGTGGGGGTAATTGCCTGCGGCCGGTAAAACAATTTGATCCGGGTTTGCAGGGCGATTTGCAGGGTGTTGGGCTTGTCGCTGCGCGGCGGAATTTCCCGCAGGTTGAAGTAGTAGACCGTCTCCCGATCCTGGGGCAGCGATTTGGCGGCCGGCAACGCCTGGACCTTTACCTGGCTTTGCTTGCCGGGCTCCAGGCGTTGGACCGGTGGCAGCACGATCAACGGCGAGGTGATCTTGTTGCCCTCTTCATCCTCGATCCAGCCCTGGGCCAGGTACGGCAACTGGGGGTTGTTGTTGGTGATGTTGACGCTGGTTGCGTCTTTGCCACCGTCGAAAATCACGCGGGTACGGTCCAGGCCGACAGCGGCGTTGGCGCTCTGGCTCAAGACCGCCAGCAGCAGTGCATAGGTAAAACGTGTGCTGTGTTTCATGAGGATGGGTTCTCCATAGTGTTTCGCTGGCCGGTCAGGCTGGCTGGCTCGGGTGAGGCTTGATCGACGGCTACCCTCTGGCAGCGCAGTTGCAGGGCATCGGTGAACGCATCCGTTGGCAACTCGACGGGCAGCGTCAGGACGCAGCGCTCGGTGCCGCCCCAACTGACGATCATCTGCTCGCCGGCCTGAATGCCGCTCAGGTAGACATCCCCGCCGTCATTCACCACCCCGGTGTCCTGCTGCTTGCGGTTTTTCACCGTGGCGCCGAAGGGCGGTGCGCTGCCATCCGGCAGGCGAAGAACCGCCATGGCCTTCTGGCCGGAAATCACTTCCAGGGATCGGTAGCCAATGGCCCCCTCGGTGAGGGTCAGTTGCGTCACGGATTGAGTGGCCTCGACATCGCTGGGCAATTTCTCCAAGTCAACACTGGCCGCCGTACGCTGGTAGCTGGTGATGTCGGAGATGACCGCCTTGCCGAACGCGTTGCTGCGGGTCGGCGTGCCGTAGCCCCGCACGGGCACATCGGGCACACCGGCGGTATCGACCAGCAGCCGGGTTCCGCCGGTACTGGTGGTTCGATGCAGCGCCCCGCCGTAAGGCGTGAGCGTGCCGCCGCCACGCACGGATGCGCTGAGGGTGCGGTTATTGCCTTGTTGCGTCGTGGCGCTGAGGTCGATGTCGGCCTGGTCACCAATATGGCTCAGGTAGCCGCTGGCCGAGGTGTCGCTGGCACTGACCTGGTAGCTGTTACGTTCATCCAGGCGATCGGCGTAGCGTGTGGTAAAGCTGTTTTTGCCGCCGGCCCTGTTGGCATCCATCGACAGGGTGCCGGTGGGTCCCAATGGCAGGCTGACCGTCAGCGCTGCTCCGTTGTCCTTATATTGGTATTCATGGGTGCGATATAAATTCAGCGACAGGCTCATGTTCCTGACAGAGCCCACGTTGAAGTAACGAGACGCCGACAGGTTCCAGCGCTGGGTGTCCGGCCGGTTCCAATAGGTTTGTTTGTTGTAGCTGGCATACACCGTGGTGTTCAGATCGCGGAACTGTTTGTTCACCGTGACCGTATACAGCGCCTTGTTACCGCCAATGGGTTTCCAGTGTTCAATGAAGTTACCGTCTTCATCGAACACGCCGCGCCCACCCAATTCACCGTTCAACCCATAGTGCCGAGCATCCAGGTATTGGCTCATGCTCAAGTAGTTCTTCTCGGAGAACCGGTAACCGGCGAAGGTGACCTGGCTGTCGTACTCTTCAAAGTTCTTGGAATATTGAAGGCGGTAGGATTTGCCCGAAAGTGTCTGGTTCCACAGGCTGGCGCGAGACTGGGTGACGTCCAGGGAAACGGCCCCGAACGCCAGCAAATCCCGCCCCGCCCCCACCGACAGCGCACGGTAGTTGTTATCCGTTATCGCACCGCCCAGCAGCGACCAACCATTGCTGATTCCCCAGGAAAATTCGCCGGTGCCGAAAAAGTCACCGTGGGAGTGGTACTGCAGGTTGGACGGTCGCCCGGCAGACAGCTTGTAACGAACCTGCCCGGGACGCGTCAGGTAGGGAACGCCTGCCGTATCGAGCTGGAATTTCTGTACCGAACCGTCCTGCTCCTCGACCCGCACATCCAGCGTGCCGGACACGGCGTCGTTAAGGTCCTGGATCCGAAAAGGGCCTGCCGCCACCAGCGTTTCATAGAGCACACGCCCCTGCTGGCTGATGACAACCTTTGCATTGGTCTTGGCCACCCCGACCACTTCCGGTGCATAGCCCCGCAGGTTGGGCGGCAGCTGGCTTTCGTCTGACTTGAGCCCGGCACCGGTAAAGCGGAAGCTGTCGAACAGGTCCGAATACAGGTAGTCCTCGCCCAACACCAGGCGTGCCTTCAGCGCAGGAATGGCGCGATATGCGTAATAGCGACTCCACTCCAGTTTTTGCCGGCTGGCCTGCGCCTCGCGGTCTTTCTCGACACGCCCTTGCCAATCCGCCCGCAGGCGCCAGGCCCCGGCATTGGCCCCGAGTGTGCCGTTACCGCTGAGGTCATTGCGCGTACCGTCACCTTTGCGGTAGCTGGACTGCGCCGTCATGTTGTAGTCGACCAGCAGCCCCGGCACCCCCTCGTCCCAACGTGACGGCGGGTCCCAGTTGATGGCGCTGTATTCCAGGTAGGCCTGGGGAAGGTTGATGTCCAGGGTGGACGTGCCCAGGTCGGCACTGACCTCCATGCCGGGCAAGCCCGTGACATCCAGGCACTGCCCGCCCTTCCACCACTTCAGCTGGTCAGCACCGGACGCCTTGAGGCCCAGTTGCTCGACAAGCTCGCGCGATAAACAGGGCACACTGCCTTTGGGATCATCATCGGGGGCAAAGAACGCCACCGATTGTTCAGATATAGGTTGGGTATTGAGCTGGACCACCATCGAGTAGGTGCCAGGCAAGATAAACCCACTGCGTGCAAACTGAGACAGGTCAATATTGGAGCGATCAATCAGATCAAGAACGTCGGTATTAAACTCAATATCCCCGGCGCCCATTGCAGTTCCAGCCAGTGATATCAACCCGCCAAAGAGGCTGGGGCGCAGCGTATTCATGACTTTCGACGTATTCAACATACACGCAACTCAATCTTCAAAAGTATTCCAACTTGAACCGCACTGCCGCGCGGTGAGCCCCTGCCAACAGCGGCACTCCGTTGCCCACCAGGCGGAGCCTGTAATGAAGTGTCATGTCGCCATCAACCACCGGCAGCAGCGCCATCGGCACTCCCGGCACACTCACCTGGCCAGCGGCGTCCTCAATATGGAAGGCAACCCCCTGCGAGGCCCCAAAGGCCGCAAAGGTGCGCCCGCCCATATCGCTGGGCCCGTCGAACGTCACGCGAAGATGCTCCCAGTCCGGCAGCGTTTCGCCGGGGCGCAGCGGGTCGGGACGCGTCACGGTGCAGTTGACCAGCCGTAGCTGGAACGGCTGCATTTGCCCCGCGCCCTCTCGTAACAGGCGGCCGATGGGTTCGGGAGGCATGTCGATGGTCTGATCGGCAGTGACCGCTTCCAGCCCGCAGGCCGAGTCGATGATCTCGCCTCCCAGCGTGACGAGCCCATCGCCTTGCACACGCGTCTGCGCGGCATCACAAGGGCTGATGAACAACGTCAATGAAGAGGCAATAGCGAGACTTATGAATGTTTTCACCTTGATCTCCCGCCAGTTTTCCCCCGCCACCAGTGGTGGCGGGGGAAACACTTACTGATAAGCCAAGGTGAAGTTGGTGACCGCGCTGAAATCACCAGGAACGATGTCGCCTGTCGCCTGGCCTTGTACGTAGGCACCGAACTGCAGGGTGTTATTACCGGCAACAATGGCCTGCGGAGTGGTTGGCACGCCCAGCTCAATCGCTTTGCCGCCGTGGGTCATCATGATGCCGATGCCGCCCGCGCTGCCGACCGTGCCGATGCCGCCAGGCACAACGCTGGACGGTGCACCGGTGAAGGTAGTGGTCACGGTGTTATCGGTGAGGCCAGACAGGTCGCAACCTTCAAGCTCGATCGCCACGGGGCGGGCGGTGGACTTGCCGCCGGATTGCAACTGATGCTTTGCAATAGCGCCAAGTGCAACTGACTGATCCACAGACTCAGGCTTGATAGAGCAAGCACCCGAATGGACCGAACCGGTAAATGTAATCGTCCCGTCCGCCGCATTAGCAACAGAGATCGAACCCGCCAACAGGCCGACAGTCAACAGCGCAGCTTTTACTTTAGTCTTCATTTGCAGAGGCTCACATGTATTAAAAATCAAAACGAAATCCTGGCTTAGTTGCGCACAGGACTTAATTAACCCAGCGCCAGAACAATTTCCTGAAGCAATGGAAATCGGATGCTTTCCAATTACTTGTATTGCAATTCAGGAGTTCGTTCGAGGCCGGGCAATTATCCATTTCGATTTTGAATATGAAAGCCGGTCGATTCGCTTATTCACGTAGCCTTGTCACACCAAGACACATAGGAAAATTATGGCACTTTGCCAAAACTTTTGAATCAACCGTAAGAAACGGACTACATCAACTTAACGAGAATGATTTATTGCAGAACAAGTCCGTAAGAATAGGATTACATATTATAAAAAACAACAGTAATTACTGGGGCACGCCAACTAACAAGTTGGCGAATATGTCGAAAGCG
>NZ_JACAOM010000262.1:0-371 GCF_013386245.1 Pseudomonas sp. 21615526
ATCCAGGTGATCGGCGAAGAGTGGGCCGGGCGCAGTCCGGCGTGGGTCAAGGCCGAAAGCGAAGGCAAGGTGTTCGGCCTGGGCGACACCGTCAAAGGTGCCACCGAAGGCTGGTGGGTGCCGGAATACGTGATCAAGGGCGACGCCGAACGGGGCATCAAACCCCTGGCCCCGGAGCTTAAATCCGTCGCCGACCTGGCCCGCTACAAAGACGTGTTCCGCGACCCCGAAGACCCGACCCGTGGGCGCTTCCTCAACAGCCCCACCGGCTGGACCTCGGAGATCGTCAACAGCCAGAAACTCAAGGCCTATGGCCTGACCGACAGCTACGTCAACTTCCGCACCGGCTCCGGCGCGGCGCTGGATGCCGA
>NZ_JACAOM010000263.1:0-431 GCF_013386245.1 Pseudomonas sp. 21615526
ACCCGGTGGCGGCGGTGGGCATAGGGGCGGTGAATGCGGGGGATGCGTTTATCACGTTGGGGACGAGTGCGGCCATCGTGGCGATTACTGATCACTCGGCGGGGAATCCGGCGAGTGCGGTGCATAGTTTTTGTCATGCGTTGCCTAATCGCTGGTACACCATGGGCGCCATGCTGGCCGGGGCCAGTTGCTTGCGGTGGGTGACGCGGTTGACGGGGTCGGTTGATGAGCAGGCGTTGCTGGATCGGGTGCAGGCCGAGTTGCCGATCGGGCAGGGCGTGCCGGTTTCCAATCCGTTGTTTTTGCCGTATTTGGCGGGGGAGCGCACGCCCCATAACGACCCGTTGTTGCGGGGTGGTTTCATGAGCCTGGGGCATGACTGCACGCCGGCCATGCTGGGGTATGCGGTGATGGAAGGGGTTGGGTTCGGG
>NZ_JACAOM010000264.1:0-843 GCF_013386245.1 Pseudomonas sp. 21615526
GTGGCGCCCTGACGGTGGAAGCCGTGCTGGGTTCGCGCTCGCCGTTCGACGCACGCATTCACGCTGCCCGGGGCCAACGCGGCCAGATCGACTCTGCGGCCGCTTATCGCGCCCTGCTGGGTGAAAGCAGCGAAGTGTCGCAATCCCACGAAAACTGCGACAAGGTCCAGGACCCGTACTCCCTGCGTTGCCAGCCACAAGTCATGGGCGCCTGCCTGACCCAGTTCCGCCAGGCGGCCGAAGTACTGGTGGTGGAAGCCAACGCCGTGTCGGATAACCCGCTGGTGTTCGCGGCTGAAGGTGACGTGATTTCCGGTGGCAACTTCCACGCCGAACCGGTGGCCATGGCGGCGGACAACATGGCGCTGGCCATCGCGGAAATCGGCTCCCTGAGCGAACGTCGCATCTCGTTGATGATGGACAAGCACATGTCGCAACTGCCGCCATTCCTGGTGGGCAATGGCGGTGTGAACTCCGGCTTCATGATCGCCCAGGTGACGGCGGCGGCATTGGCCAGCGAGAACAAGGCACTGGCGCATCCCCATAGCGTCGACAGCCTGCCGACGTCAGCCAACCAGGAAGACCACGTGTCGATGGCCCCGGCGGCGGGCAAGCGCCTGTGGGAAATGGCCGAGAACACCCGCGGTGTGCTGGCGGTGGAATGGTTGGCGGCTTGCCAGGGCCTGGACCTGCGCAATGGCTTGAAAACCTCGCCGGCGCTGGAAAAGGCGCGCGGGATCCTGCGCAGCAAAGTCGCGTTTTATGAGAAGGACCGCTTCTTTGCGCCGGACATCAATGCCGCCAGTGAGCTGCTGGCAACGCGTTGCCTGAACGAGCTGGTGC
>NZ_JACAOM010000031.1:0-58314 GCF_013386245.1 Pseudomonas sp. 21615526
CACGGTCCACTGTAGGAGCTGGCTTGCCGGCGATAGCATCACCTCGGTGTGTCTGGAAGACCGAGGTGCCTGCATCGCCGGCAAGCCAGCTCCTACAGAAAAGCGTCTCTGCTTTCGTTCTGGTCTTTGCTTTTACCATAAGTAGCCGTTACCGCAGAAACGGATATGTACACAATCAAACCACCTCAGCCTGCCGCACCTGCTTCTCCAGTTCAGCCTTCAACCCTGGCTCCAACTTAAGCTGCCGCGCCAACTCATCGAGGTAAGCCTTCTCCATGAAGTTCTCCTCATCCACCAACATCACACTGGCGATATACATCTCGGCAGCCAACTCCGGAGTACTGGCAGCCCGAGCCACATCTGCCGGATCCAGCGGCTTGTTCAGCTCGGCATGTAACCACTGCTGCAACTCACGATCGTTATCCAGCTTCACAAACTCCCCTTCGATCAACGCCCGCTCACGCTCATCCACATGCCCGTCAGCCTTGGCCGCAGCCACCAGCGCCTTCAAAATCCCCTGGCTGTGCTGCTCGACCTGGGCCGGCGGCAGCCGATCAATGGTCTGCGGCTCCCCTTGAGGCGCACTGGCCTGCTGCGCCTGCCAATTACCGTAGGCCTTGTAGGCGATCACCCCCAAAGCAGCCAACCCGCCATAGGTCAGCGCCTTGCCGCCAAACTTGCGGGCTTTCTTGTTGCCCAGCAACAGACCCATGGCGCCGGCCGCCAGGGCCCCACCACCGGCACCGCCAAGCAAGCTACCCAACCCGCCGCCTCCCAGCAGTCCGCCAAGGGCACCCTTGTCATCTGACTTGCGCTGCCCGCCAGCCTTGTTCTGCAACATGTCCTGGCCGGATTTGAGCAGTTGATCGAGCAATCCACGGGTATTCATTCACAACCTCCAGAAACTCAAGTTCACAGGACCAATAGGCCCCCAGCGTAAAACTAAGTGCCAAAAACCCCCGATCTAGAGTGCTTCCAGATGTAACGCGCTTACCCCTCAATTAAAACGATATACACTCGAACAAATCTATAAAAACACCCCACTGGTAATTCCAGCATGATGACCTTGCGTCAGATCCGTCACTTCATCGCCGTGGCCGAGACCGGTTCGATCTCCGCCGCTGCCCAGACCGCCTTCATCTCCCAGTCCACCCTGACCCTGGCGATCCAGCAACTGGAACAGGAAATCGGCGTCAACCTGTTCAACCGCCACGCCAAGGGCATGACCCTGACCCACCAGGGCCACCAGTTCCTGCGCCAGGCGCACCTCATCCTCGCCACCGTCGACAACGCCAAGCGCAGCCTGCAACAGAGCACCGACCAGGTGGCCGGGCAGTTGATCATCGGCGTGACCAGCCTGGTCGCCGGCTACTACCTGGCGGACTTGCTTACCCGCTTCCAGCGCGCCTACCCCAATGTCGAAATCCGCGTGATGGAGGACGAACGCCCCTACATCGAACACCTGCTGGTCAGCGGTGAAATCGACGTCGGCGTGCTGATCCTCTCCAACCTCGAAGACCGCCACGCCCTGCAAACCGAAGTGCTCACCCACTCGCCCCACCGTTTATGGCTGCCCGCCCAGCACCCGCTGCTGGAACACGACAGCATCAACCTCGCCGACGTTGCCCGCGAGCCGCTGATTCAACTGAACGTCGACGAAATGGGCCACAACGCCCAACGCATGTGGACCGGCGCCGGGCTGCAACCTCGCGTCACCTTGCGCACCGCCTCGACGGAAGCCGTGCGAAGCCTGGTCGCCGCCGGCCTGGGCGTGTCGATCCAGCCGGACATGACCTACCGCCCCTGGTCCCTGGAAGGCGACATCATCGAGGCCCGGCCGATTGCCGACCTCAGCCAGACCCTCGACGTGGGCCTGGCCTGGCGCCGGGGCACGGCGCGCCCAGCACTGGTGGACCCATTCCTGACGGTGGCCCGCGAACAGCCCCACCCACGCAAGCCATCTATTTAATCGAATGCTGCTTTCAGTATTTAGTATTTGTTGACCTCGCGCCTGACCTCTAGTCTCTGCTCATCCCATAAGAGAAGGTCAGGCGCCTCGCACGAGAACAGCCATGACCACACAAGAAAAGAGATCGCGAAAAATGTCTGGCGCGCCCACACCGCTGCTCACTGCGTTGCTGATCGACGGCGAACTGGTCCCGGGCCAGGGGTTTGTCGAGCCGATCATCAACCCGGCCACCGGTGAAATCCTCACCCATATCGCCGAAGCCAGTACCGAGCAGGTCGAAGCCGCAATCCTCGCCGCCCACCGAGCCTTTGCCGGTTGGTCGCGGACCACGCCCCAGCAGCGCTCGAACATCCTCCTGGGCATCGCCGAGACAATCGAAAAACAAGCCGACTACCTCGCCCGCCTGGAATCGCTGAATTGCGGCAAGCCGCTGCACCTGGCACGTCAGGACGATTTGAGCGCGACCGTCGATGTGTTCCGTTTCTTCGCCGGCTCCGTGCGCTGCCAGACCGGGCAACTGAGCGGTGAATACCTGCCGGGCTACACCAGCATGGTGCGTCGCGATCCTATTGGCGTGGTGGCCTCCATTGCGCCGTGGAATTACCCGCTGATGATGGCCGCCTGGAAAATCGCCCCGGCCCTGGCGGCCGGTAATACCCTGGTGTTCAAGCCGTCGGAACATACCCCGCTGTCGATCCTGGCCCTGGCGCCCGTACTGAGCCAGTTGTTGCCGCGCGGGGTGATCAACATCCTGTGTGGCGGCGGCGAAGGGGTCGGCAGCCATTTGGTCAGCCACCCGAAGGTGCGCATGGTCTCGTTGACCGGCGATATCGTCACCGGGCAGAAGATCCTCCAGGCCGCCTCCAAGACACTCAAGCGCACGCACCTGGAGCTGGGCGGCAAGGCCCCGGTGATCGTGTGCAACGACGCCGACCTGCAAGCCGTGGTCGAAGGCGTGCGCGCCTACGGTTACTACAACGCCGGCCAGGACTGCACCGCCGCGTGCCGCATCTACGCCCAGGCCGGCATCCACGACAAATTGGTGGCCGAGCTCGGCGCCGCCGTCAGCAGCCTGCGGTTTGCCGGCAAGCGCGATGCCGACAACGAACTCGGCCCGCTGATCAGCACCCGCCAGCGCGACCGCGTCGCCAGTTTTGTCGAACGCGCCCTCGGCCAGCCGCATATCGAACGCATCACCGGCGCCGCCGTGCATTCCGGTGCTGGCTTCTTCTACCAGCCAACCTTGCTGGCCGGTTGTAAACAGAATGATGAAATCGTGCAGCGCGAAGTGTTCGGCCCGGTGGTCACCGTGACCCGCTTCGACGAGCTGGAACAGGCGGTGGACTGGGCCAACGACTCGGAATACGGCCTGGCCTCCTCCGTGTGGACCCAGAATCTGGACAAGGCGATGCAAGTGGCGTCGCGCCTGCAATACGGCTGCACCTGGATCAACAGTCATTTCATGCTGGTCAGCGAAATGCCCCACGGCGGCTTGAAGCGCTCGGGGTATGGCAAAGATCTGTCCAGCGATTCGCTACAGGACTACAGCGTGGTGCGGCACATCATGGCGCGCCACGGCCAGCATCTTTAAAACAACAACTACGCTCACGCACCACCTGCTGCAAAAACTGCCCCGACCATAATTAAAGAAGAGGGAACCCCCATGTCTGCGCACAAGACCGCTCTGCTCAGTGCCCTGACCACCGCGCTGCTGGCCAGTGTCAGCATCCAGGCCGCCGAACCGCTGAAGGCGGTGGGTGCCGGTGAAGGCCAGTTGGATATCGTCGCCTGGCCCGGCTATATCGAACGTGGCGAAAGCGACAAGAACTACGACTGGGTCACCGGTTTCGAGAAAGAGACCGGCTGCAAGGTCAACGTCAAGACCGCCGCCACCTCCGACGAGATGGTGAGCTTGATGGCCAAGGGCGGCTACGACCTGGTCACCGCGTCGGGCGATGCCTCGCTGCGGTTGATCGTCGGCAAGCGCGTACAGCCGATCAACACCTCGCTGATTCCCAACTGGAAGAACATCGACCCACGCCTGAAAGATGCGCCGTGGTACGTGGTCGGCCAGCAAACGTACGGCACGCCGTACCAGTGGGGCCCGAACGTGTTGATGTACAACACCAACATGTTCAAGACCGCGCCCACCAGCTGGAACGTAGTGTTCGATGCGCAGAACCTGCCGGACGGCAAGCCGAACAAAGGCCGCGTGCAGGCCTATGACGGCCCGATCTACATCGCCGATGCGGCGCTGTACCTCAAGGCCACCAAGCCGGAACTGGGCATCCAGAGCCCGTACGAGCTGACCGAAACCCAGTACAAGGCCGTGCTCGACCTGTTGCGCGCCCAGCAGCCGTTGATCCACCGCTACTGGCATGACACCACCGTGCAAATGAGCGACTTCAAGAACGAAGGCGTGGTGGCCTCCAGCGCATGGCCGTATCAGGTCAACGGCCTGGTGAACGAGAAACAGCCGATTGCCTCGACCATTCCGAAGGAAGGCGCCACCGGCTGGGCGGATACCACCATGCTGCACACCGATGCCAAGCACCCGAACTGCGCCTACAAGTGGATGGACTGGTCGCTGCAGCCGAAGGTCCAGGGTGATGTGGCCTCGTGGTTCGGTTCGTTGCCGGCGGTTCCCGCGGCGTGCAAGGAAAGCGAACTGCTGGGCGCCGAGGGTTGCAAGACCAACGGTTTCGACCAGTTCGAGAAGATCGCCTTCTGGAAAACCCCGCAGGCTGAAGGCGGCAAGTTCGTGCCATACAGCCGCTGGACCCAGGATTACATCGCGATCATGGGCGGGCGCTAAGCACTCCCTAGTTGATCGTTCCCACGCTCCGCGTGGGAATGCCTCCTGTGACGCTCCGCGTCACGACTTTAAGGGCGGACGCAGAGCGTCCAGCGCTGCATTCCCACGCAGAGCGTGGGAACGATCACATCTACCTCCGATTTAATTTTTACAAGACGCGCCTTTTTGGAGCACCGCACCATGACGCTTGCAGTCCAATTCACCCACGTTTCCCGTCAGTTCGGCGAAGTGAAAGCCGTTGACCGGGTTTCCATCGATATCCAGGACGGCGAGTTCTTTTCCATGCTCGGCCCTTCCGGCTCGGGCAAAACCACGTGCCTGCGCCTGATCGCCGGGTTCGAGCAACCCAGTGCCGGCTCCATCCGCATCCACGGTGAGGAAGCCGCCGGCTTGCCGCCGTATCAGCGCGACGTGAACACTGTGTTCCAGGATTACGCGCTGTTCCCCCACATGAACGTGCGGGACAACGTGGCCTACGGCCTGAAAGTCAAAGGCGTGGGCAAGACCGAACGCCTCAACCGCGCCGAAGAAGCCCTGGGTATGGTCGCCCTCGGCGGTTACGGCGACCGCAAGCCGGTGCAACTCTCCGGCGGCCAGCGTCAACGTGTGGCCCTGGCCCGCGCACTGGTCAATCGTCCGCGCGTATTGCTGCTGGATGAGCCCCTCGGCGCTCTCGACCTGAAGCTGCGCGAACAGATGCAAAGCGAGCTGAAGAAACTGCAACGCCAACTTGGCATCACCTTCATCTTCGTCACCCACGACCAGACCGAAGCACTGTCGATGTCCGACCGTGTGGCCGTATTCAACAAGGGCCGCATCGAACAGGTCGACACCCCGCGCAACCTGTACATGAAGCCCGCCACCACCTTCGTCGCGGAATTCGTCGGCACCTCCAACGTGATTCGCGGCGAATTGGCGCAACGCTTGAGCGGTAACCCGCAGCCGTTCTCGATCCGCCCGGAACACGTGCGTTTCGCCGAAGGCCCGCTGGGCAGCGGCGAGGTGGAAGTCAGCGGCCTGCTGCATGACATCCAGTACCAGGGCAGCGCCACCCGCTACGAACTGAAACTGGAAAACGGCCAGGCCCTGAACATCAGCCAGGCCAACAACCAATGGCTGGACACCACCGCCGGGCATCAAGTCGGCCAGTCCATCACCGCGCGCTGGGCGCGGGAAGCCATGACGCCGTTGACCGACATCGCAGGCGAGGTGTGACATGAGCCTGGCCCTGTCCCAACCCCCGATGCGCAGGTTTTCCAACCTGCTGTACAAGAAGCCCAACCTGTACCTGTCGCTGCTGCTGGTGCCGCCGCTGATCTGGTTCGGCGCGATCTATTTGGGGTCGCTGCTGACCTTGCTGTGGCAAGGCTTCTATACGTTCGATGACTTCACCATGGCGGTCACCCCGGACCTGACCCTGGCCAACTTCGCCGCGCTGTTCCAGCCGTCGAACTTCGACATCATCGTGCGCACCTTGAGCATGGCGGTGGTGGTGTCCATCGCCAGTGCCATCGTCGCGTTCCCGATCGCCTACTACATGGCGCGCTACACCACCGGCAAGACCAAGGCGTTTTTCTACATCGCGGTGATGATGCCGATGTGGGCCAGCTACATCGTCAAGGCCTACGCCTGGACCCTGCTGCTGGCCAAGGGCGGCGTGGCGCAGTGGTTCGTGCAGCACCTGGGCCTGGAGCCGGCGCTGCAATTCATCATGGGCATTCCCGGCGTGGGCGGCAGCACCTTGAGCACCTCGCACCTGGGGCGGTTCATGGTGTTTGTGTACATCTGGCTGCCGTTCATGATTCTGCCGATCCAGGCCTCGCTGGAGCGTTTGCCGCCATCGTTGCTGCAGGCCTCGGCAGACCTCGGCGCCAAGCCGCGCCAGACCTTCATGCAGGTAATTCTGCCGCTGTCGGTGCCGGGGATTGCGGCGGGTTCGATCTTTACGTTCTCGCTGACCCTGGGCGACTTTATCGTGCCGCAACTGGTGGGCCCGCCGGGTTACTTCGTCGGCGGCATGGTGTACGCGCAACAAGGCGCTATCGGCAACATGCCCATGGCCGCGGCGTTCACCCTGGTGCCGATTGTGCTGATCGCGGTTTACCTGTCCATCGTCAAACGTCTGGGGGCCTTCGATGCACTCTGAAAAAGCCTCACTCAGTCTAAAAATCGCGGCCTGGGGGGGGTTGGTTTTCCTGCACTTCCCGATCCTGATCATCTTCCTCTACGCCTTCAACACCGAAGAGGCGGCGTTCAGCTTTCCACCCCAGGGCTTCACCCTGAAGTGGTTCAGCGTGGCCTTCTCGCGGCCGGACGTATTGGAAGCAATCAAGCTGTCGCTGCAAATCGCGGCCATCGCCACGCTGATTGCGATGGTGCTCGGCACCCTGGCCTCGGCGGCGTTGTATCGCCGGGAGTTCTTCGGCAAGCAAGGCATCTCGCTGATGCTGATCCTGCCGATTGCACTGCCGGGGATCATCACCGGTATCGCGTTGCTGGCGACCTTCAAGACCCTGGGGATTGAGCCGGGGATGTTCACCATCATCGTCGGCCACGCGACCTTCTGCGTGGTGATCGTCTACAACAACGTGATCGCCCGTTTGCGCCGCACTTCCCACAGCCTGATCGAAGCCTCGATGGACCTCGGCGCCGACGGCTGGCAGACCTTCCGCTACATCATCATGCCCAACCTCGGCTCGGCGTTGCTGGCCGGCGGCATGCTGGCGTTCGCGCTGTCGTTCGACGAAATCATCGTCACCACCTTCACCGCCGGCCACGAGCGCACCTTGCCGCTGTGGCTGCTCAACCAGTTGAGCCGGCCACGGGATGTGCCGGTGACCAACGTGGTGGCGATGCTGGTGATGATCGTGACGATGTTCCCGATCCTGGGTGCCTATTACCTGACCCGCGGCGGCGAAAGCGTGGCCGGTAGTGGCGGTAAATAACTGACAACACATTGCCACTGAAGGAATGAGATTCAAATGTGGGAGCGGGCTTGCTCGCTCCCATACTTGAACCGGTTTCGGCAGGGGAAACGATGCAGCTTTAAGAGGACTGAACCATGCAAACCAAACTGCTGATAAACGGCCATCTGGTCGAAGGCGAAGGCCCGGCGCAGCCGGTGTTCAACCCGGCGTTGGGTCGGGTACTGGTGGAAATCAAGGAAGCCAGCGAAGCCCAGGTCGACGCCGCCGTGCGTGCTGCCGACAGCGCTTTTGAAGGCTGGTCGCAAACGCCACCGAAGGATCGCTCGCTGCTGCTGCTCAAACTCGCCGACGCCATCGAAGCCCACGGCGCAGAGCTGGCCAAGCTTGAGTCGGACAACTGCGGCAAACCCTACAGCGCCGCGCTGAATGATGAGATCCCGGCGGTGGCCGATGTGTTCCGCTTCTTCGCCGGCGCCAGCCGCTGCATGAGCGGTTCGGCCGGCGGCGAGTACCTGCCGGGCCACACCTCGATGATCCGCCGTGACCCGGTGGGCGTAATTGCCTCCATCGCGCCGTGGAACTACCCGCTGATGATGGTCGCCTGGAAAATCGCCCCGGCCCTGGCCGCCGGTAATACCGTGGTGCTCAAGCCTTCGGAACAAACTCCGCTGACCGCGCTGCGCCTGGTGGAACTGGCCGCTGAAATTTTCCCGGCCGGTGTACTCAACCTGGTGTTTGGCCGTGGGCCAACCGTGGGCAGCCCGCTGGTGAATCACCCGAAAGTGCGCATGGTGTCGCTGACGGGTTCGATTGCCACCGGGGCCAATATCATTTCCAGCACTGCCGACAGCGTCAAACGCATGCACATGGAATTGGGCGGCAAGGCGCCGGTGATCATCTTCAACGACGCCGATATCGACGCGGCGGTGGAAGGCATTCGCACCTTCGGCTTCTACAACGCCGGGCAGGATTGCACCGCTGCGTGCCGGATTTATGCACAGGCCGATATCTACGACGCGTTCGTCGAGAAGCTCGGCGCGGCGGTTGCCAGCATCAAATACGGTTTGCAGGATGACCCGGCCACCGAGCTGGGCCCGCTGATCACCGCACAGCACCGTGACCGTGTGGCCGGGTTTGTGGAGCGTGCCGTGGCGCAATCCCATATCCGCCTGATCACGGGTGGCAAGGCGGTGGAAGGCAACGGGTTCTTCTTTGAGCCGACCGTATTGGCCGACGCGCAGCAGGACGATGAAATCGTGCGCCGCGAAGTGTTCGGGCCAGTAGTGTCGGTAACCAAATTCAACGACGAGGCCCAGGTATTGGCCTGGGCCAACGATTCGGACTACGGCCTGGCCTCTTCCGTGTGGACCGCCGACGTCGGCCGCGCCCATCGCCTGGCTGCACGGTTGCAGTACGGCTGCACCTGGGTGAATACCCACTTCATGCTGGTCAGCGAAATGCCCCATGGCGGTCAGAAACTGTCCGGCTACGGCAAGGACATGTCCATGTACGGCCTGGAGGACTACACCACCGTTCGCCATGTGATGTTCAAGCACTGACCCTTTACCCCTGTCGAAGCGAGCTCACTGTGGCGAGGGAGCTTGCTCCCGCTGTAGTGCGAGGTGCTCCCAGGTTTTTTGGGGCCGCTACGCAGCCCAGCGGGAGCAAGCTCCCTCGCCACAACAGCCGGCTCCTGCAGGGATCTCATAACAATAAATAATTCGCAGGTTCCCATGGACATCACCCGCCGCGACTTCCTCAACGGCGTCGCTATCACGATTGCCGCCGGTATGACCCCGCTGCAAATCCTCCAGGCCGCTCCCGATGGCCGCTACTACCCGCCCGCCCTCACAGGCTTGCGCGGCAGCCATGTCGGCTCATTCGAAGTTGCCCACCAGATGGGCTGGGAAAAGAAGGCCTTCGACACCGATAAACTGCCGATCACCGAAGACTACGACCTGGTGGTGGTCGGCGGTGGCTTGAGCGGTTTGTCGGCGGCGTGGTTCTACCGTGAGAAGCACCCGAAGGCGAAGATCCTGATCCTGGAGAACCACGACGACTTCGGCGGCCATGCCAAGCGCAATGAGTTCCAGGCCGGTGGCCGGCTGATCATCGGCTACGGCGGCAGCGAAGCGTTCCAGTCACCGAATCATCTTTACAGCAAGGAAGTAAACGGGCTGTTGAAAAAACTCGGGGTGAACATCAAGCGCTTCGAGACCGCCTTCGACCGCCAGTTCTACCCGGGCCTGGGTTTGTCCCGTGGGGTGTTCTTCGACAAGGAAAACTTTGGCGAAGACAAACTGGTGACCGGCGACCCGACGCCGATGGTCGCCGACGACATCGCCCCGGACCAGTTGCATGCGCGCTCCATCAGCGACTTCATCAATGATTTCCCGCTGCCGGAAACCGACCGTCAGGCGCTGATTGCCTTGCACGTCGCGCCCAAGGATTACCTGCCGGGCAAGACTGCCGAGGAAAAGGCCGAGTACCTCGCGGCCACCAGCTACCGCGATTTCCTGCTCAAGAACGTAGGACTCTCGGAAGGCGCGGTGAAGTACTTCCAAAGCCGCACCAACGACTTCATGGCCTTGAGTATCGACGCGGTGGCGTCGGCTGATGCCTACAGTGTGGGTTTCCCTGGCTTCGGCGGAATGAACCTGGCACCGATCAGCGAAGAAGCCGCCGCAGAAATGGAAGAACCCTACATCTACCACTTCCCCGACGGCAACGCCTCGCTGGCACGCTTGCTGGTGCGCAGCCTGATTCCGGCAGTGGCACCGGGGCACACCATGGATGACATCGTGCTGGCGCCGTTTGACTACGCCAGGCTTGATCAGCCCAGGACACCGGTGCGGGTGCGTTTGAACAGTACTGCGGTCAGTGTGCGTAACGTCGGTGACGGTGTGCACATCGGCTACAGCCGTGGCGGCCAACTCGCACAGGTCCGCGGCAAACGCTGCATCCTGGCCTGCTACAACATGATGATCCCGTACCTGCTGCGCGATCTGCCGGCAGAACAAGCCCAGGCCCTGAGCCAGAACGTGAAGTACCCGCTGGTCTACACCAAAGTGGTGGTGCGCAACTGGACGTCGTTCCAGAAGCTGGGGGTGCACGAGATTTATGCAGCGACCCAGCCTTACAGCCGGATCAAGCTGGATTACCCGGTGAGCATGGGCGGCTACGAGCACCCGCGCGACCCGACGCAGCCGATTGGTTTGCACATGGTGTACGTGCCCACCAGCCCCAACAGCGGCATGAACGGCCGCGACCAGGCCCGCGCCGGGCGGGGCAAGTTGTACGGGCAGACGTTTGAACAACTGGAAGCGCAACTGCGCGACCAACTGCAGCGCATGCTCGGCCCGGGTGGCTTCAACCACCAGACCGACATTCTGGCGATCACTGTCAACCGTTGGTCACACGGCTATGCGACCTTCTCCAACAGCTTGTTTGACGATGCCGATGAAAGCGAAAAACTGAAGGACCTAGCGCGCCAGCCGGTGGGACATGTGAGCATCGCCAACTCGGATGCGGCGTGGAGTGCGTATGCCCATGCGGCGATTGATGAGGCATATCGAGCGGTAGGCGAAGTGGGCTGATCCCGGCATTCCTGAAGGAAGAGATTATTGTGGCGAGAGAGCTTGCTCCCGCTGGGCTGCGCAGCAGCCCCAAACCAGGCGATCGAGATATCCCTGAAGGATCTCCATCGCCTGAGCTGGGGTCGCTTCGCGACCCAACGGGAGCAAGCTCCCTCGCCACACGGTTTCCACAGAAACGTCTTGTTTCATATGCAGCGCCATCAACCCGCCATCAATCATTTTTCCTTGCGCACCGAACCGCTTAAGCTATTTGGTATCTGTTTAATGTCCGTTGCGTTTGGCCGAAGGCATGTCCGAACCGTTTTCCTTGATCCAGCACGTGCCAGGAACGGCGCGGGATTGTTCACGACAGGTTGTATTTATGCACCGCAGGAATTTGCTCAAAGCGTCCATGGCCATCGCGGCTTACACCGGTCTGTCGGCCAGTGGCCTGCTGGCCGCCCAGGCCTGGGCGGGCAACCGCGCCGCTGATGGCGAGGCCCAGGCCTTCGATTTCGAGGCCCTGAAGATCCAGGCCAAGCAGTTGGCAAGCAATCGCTACCAGGACACCAAGCAGGTATTGCCGCCGACCCTGGCGACCATGACCCCGCAGAATTTCAACGCCATCGGCTACGACAGCAAGCATTCGCTGTGGAAAGAATTGAACGGCCAGCTGGACGTGCAGTTCTTCCACGTCGGCATGGGCTTCAAGACGCCGGTGCGCATGTACAGCGTCGACCCGAAAACCCGCCAGGCCCGCGAGGTGCACTTCCGCCCTTCGCTGTTCAACTATGAAAAAACCACGGTAGACACCAAGCAGTTGACCGGCGACCTGGGTTTCTCCGGCTTCAAGCTGTTCAAGGCCCCGGAACTGGACCGCCACGACGTGCTGTCCTTCCTCGGCGCCAGCTACTTCCGTGCGGTGGATTCCACCGGCCAGTACGGCCTTTCCGCACGCGGCCTGGCCATCGACACCTACGCGAAAAAGCGCGAGGAATTCCCGGACTTCACCAAGTTCTGGTTCGAAACCCCGGACAAGGACAGCACCCGCTTCGTGGTCTACGCCCTGCTGGATTCGCCGAGCGCCACTGGTGCCTATCGCTTCGATATCGACTGCCAGGCCAACCAGGTGGTAATGGCCATCGACGCCCATATCAATGCGCGTACCGCCATCGAGCAACTGGGCATCGCACCGATGACCAGCATGTTCAGTTGCGGCACCGTTGAGCGGCGGATGTGCGACACCATTCACCCGCAAATCCACGACTCGGATCGCCTGGCCATGTGGCGCGGCAATGGCGAGTGGATCTGCCGCCCGCTGAACAACCCGGCTACCCTGCAATTCAACGCGTTTGCCGACACCGACCCGAAAGGCTTCGGCCTGGTGCAGACCGATCATGAGTTCGCCAGCTATCAGGACACGGTGGACTGGTACAGCAAACGCCCAAGCCTGTGGGTAGAACCTACTACTGCGTGGGGTGAAGGCTCTATCGATCTGCTGGAAATTCCTACAACCGGCGAGACCCTGGACAACATCGTGGCCTTCTGGACCCCGAAGAAGCCCGTCGCTGCCGGCGAATCCCTGAACTACGGCTACAAGCTCTACTGGAGCGCCCTGCCGCCGGTCAGCACGCCACTGGCGCAGGTCAATGCCACCCGTTCGGGCATGGGCGGTTTCACCGAAGGTTGGGCGCCGGGCGAGCACTACCCCGAAGTCTGGGCGCGGCGCTTTGCCGTGGACTTCAACGGCGGCGGGCTGGATCGTTTGCCTGAAGGCACCGGGATCGAGCCGGTGGTGACCTGCTCCCATGGTGAGGTCAAAGACTTCAGCGTGTTGGTACTGGATGCCATCAAGGGCTATCGAATTCTGTTTGACTGGTACCCGACCAGCGACAGCGTCGAGCCGGTTGAACTGCGGCTGTTCATCCGCACCCAGGACCGCACCTTGAGCGAAACCTGGCTGTACCAATACTTCCCACCTGCACCAGACAAGCGCAAGTACACCTGATACCGAACGTTCCCACGCTCGCGTGGGAACGCCCCTTCGGGATCTTCAGAACCGCGAAATACTCTTCATCGCCCCAATCAAGTACCGCATCGCCACCTGATCACTCTCGGTCAGGGCGCGGTACTGTTCCAGCAATTGCTCTTCGTCCGAACTCAGGCGTCGGCTGCGCAGCGACATCCTGCGGGCCAGAAAAGACGACAACACCCCCGCTACACCATAAGACTTGGCCATGGACTGTCTCCTCGTATCAATCAACTGCTCCTGGTTGCCCATAACCCCATCCCGCGATGCGACCTGCGAGGATCAACAAGCTGATTTCCTGGGCCAGAAATCATGCTTACCTTAAGCGTAGAAACTATCTTGCCGGGCGTGGGACTTTTTTAGAGTAATCACTTAAAAAAACGCTTGCAGGGCAATGACCTACAGCGTTATCCCACAAGCGGCCGGTACAGGTGGATGTCGTGCGGCTCCTGTTGAAACAGCTCGGGATCCGGCTGCTTGAGCAACCGGCAGCCGAGCCGCAGATAGAACTCCACCGTATTGCGCGATTCCGTGGCCGATACGTACAACGCCTCGGCCCCGGCTGCGCGGGCGTGTTCACAGGCCAGGGCAAACAGCTGGCCACCCAGGCCCAGGCCACGGGCCCCATGGCTCACATGCAGGAATTTGAGCTGGCGCATACGCAGGCCCTGGTTGAGGATAACCCGGTTGTCCACTACCACGGCCGCCAGCAGCTTTGCATCGTCAAACACACCGTGCAGCCACCCGCCGCGCTTCAGGCACGCCTGCAAGGCCACGGCATCCTGCTCCGCTTCGCCTTCGGGCCAGCCGCGCATGTCGTGGTGCTCGGGGTACAGCAGCAACTCCCCGTGCTCCACGCGATAGCACGCCTCGATCCGTTCGGTACGGTCAATCAGCGCCAGCAACGGCAGGTCCTTTTCGGTCAGGTCACACTTGATCAACATGCTGTGCTTCCAAGGGTTGATGGTGAACAAGGTTGAAGCCTTCCGCAGGTGTCGGTGCTTCGAAATAGCCGGTGATCAAGTCGAACTGGGCGTCACTGGTTTCGAACGCGTGGGTACCCTCCGCGTTGCGCGCACGCAGGCGTGCCTTGCAGACCTCGTCCGGCACATCCAGGTAGTGCAATTGATGGTCAGCGCCTGCGCCTTCGAACAATGAGCGCATCCAGCGGCGGCTGGCCAGGGTGTTGGCGGGAAAATCCAGCACCACCGAGACGCCGGCCTTGAGCAACGAGATGATATGGGCCGTCAACGCATCGCGCAGGTGGCCGGTGCAGCGCACGTAGTCGCCCAGAGCCTGGATCTGTCCGGGATAAAGGCGTGACAGCCACTCATCCTCGCTGATCAATACCGTCTGTGGGGCTTGCGACAACTGCTGGGTCAGGGTCGATTTACCGGATGCGATTTTGCCGCAGATCAGGTGCAACATGAGCTTCTCCTTGTGTCGCAGGGCTTGGCCGGTGATCGGCGGGCAATAAAAAACCCGCCGGATCAAGGGCGGGTTTTTCATGCTTTTCCAGCACGCGTCAGCCCACCCTCTCCTGGAGGGTGGGAATAATCGAGGCGTTCAGTAATAGAGTCATAGTTTCGACATTAGCTTCAGGCGTTTTCCTACGCAAGGTTAATCCCGCAAGTCCGACTCATGAATCGGCTGGTCGCGATGCGTAGCCCGCTGATACTGCGCCGGCCAGGTGGCTTTGCGCCCGCCCAGGTCATCGTCGGCATGCAGTGGCCAGTACGGGTCACGCAACAGTTCACGGGCGAGGAAAATGATATCGGCCTGACAGGTACGCAAGATGTGCTCGGCCTGGGCGGGCTCGGTAATCATGCCCACGGTGCCAGTGGCGATTCCCGACTCTTTGCGCACACGCTCGGCAAAGCGGGTCTGGTAGCCGGGCCCGGTAGGAATTTCCGCATTGGCCGCGGTGCCACCCGAGGAGACGTCGATCAGGTCGACGCCCAGGTCTTTCAGGCGGCGCGCCAGTTCGACGGTTTCATCCGGGTTCCAGCCGTCCTCGACCCAATCGGTGGCCGAGACCCGCACAAACAGCGGCAGCTCCTGCGGCCAGGCCTCACGCACCGCCGTGGTCACTTGCAGCACCAGGCGGATGCGGTTTTCGAACGAGCCGCCGTACTGGTCCTGACGCTGGTTGCTCAGGGGCGAAAGAAATTGATGCAACAGGTAGCCATGGGCGGCATGGATTTCCGCCACTTTGAAACCGGCGGTCAACGCGCGCTTGGCGGCAGCGACGAAGTCAGCGATCACTTGCTGGATCTGCCCTTCATCGAGTTGCTTGGGTGAAGTGTGCTGCGGATCGAAGGCAATCGGCGAGGGGCCCACCGGCACCCAGCCACCGTCTTCCGGCTTGACGCTGCCGTGCTTGCCGATCCATGGCCGGTGCGTGCTGGCTTTGCGCCCGGCGTGGGCCAGTTGAATGCCCGCCACCGCGCCCTGGGCATTGATAAAGCGCGTGATGCGTTGCAGCGGTTCGATCTGTTCGTCGTTCCACAGGCCCAGGTCCTGGGCGGTGATGCGGCCATCGGCAGTCACGGCGGTGGCTTCGGTAAAGATCAGCCCGGCGCCACCGACGGCACGGCTGCCGAGGTGCACCAGGTGCCAGTCATTGGCCAGGCCATCGACGCTGGAATACTGGCACATTGGTGACACGGCGATGCGGTTGAGCAGGGTCAGTTGGCGCAGGGTATAGGGTTCAAGCAGCAGACTCATGGGGCACCTCTTTTATGCAGTGGGCAGGCTCCAGGGTTCTGTTTGAAAGGTCGACGAAAAACCCGTCCCCGGCGGGCTGAAATAAGACAAGGTCACAAGACCGATCACACAGTGCTTAGAGACTAGTCGACAACAGAGGATTGCACAGGGTTCAGCGCGGCTCGATATGCGCGATCATCAGTTGCACGGTTTCCTGGCCACGGAACTCGTTCACGTCGAGCTTGTAGGCCAGTTCCACCCAGCGAATGGTGGGGTTGGGCCAGATCTCGCGGTCGATGCCGAAAGCAATGCCATCGAGCTTCACCGATCCACACTCGCTCTTGAGCACCACCTTCAGATGGCGCTCGCCGACGACGCGCTGCTCCACCAGTTGGAACACCCCGTGAAACAACGGCTCTGGGAAATGCTGGCCCCACGGCCCGGCGTTGCGCAGGGCGCGGGCCAGTTCCAGGTGAAACTCTTCAACCGCGAGGGTGCCGTCGGACAGCAGCCGGCCCGTCAGGTCTTCTTCGCGCAGTTGCCGACGCACTTCGGCGTCAAAGGCCTCGGCGAACAGTGGGAAGTTGGCCTCGGGCAAGGTAAGACCTGCCGCCATGGCGTGGCCGCCGTACTTGGCGATCAGCGTTGGGTGCTGGCTGGCCACCACGGCCAGCGCGTCACGAATATGAAAACCCGGCACGGAGCGCCCGGAGCCCTTGAGCAGGCCGTCACCGGCGTCGGCAAAGGCGATGGTCGGGCGGAAGTAACGCTCTTTCATGCGCGAGGCAAGGATGCCGATCACGCCCTGGTGCCATTCCGGGTCGAACAGGCACAAGCCATACGGCATCGACTCCACCGGCAAGTCCTTGAGCTGGGCCAGGGCCTCGCGCTGCATGCCTTGTTCGATGGACTTGCGGTCCTGGTTCATGCCGTCCAGTTGCGCGGCCATTTCCCGGGCGGCGGCGAAATCCGAGGTGAGCAGGCACTCGATGCCCAGGCTCATGTCATCCAGGCGCCCGGCGGCGTTCAGGCGCGGGCCCAGGATAAAACCAAGGTCGGTGGAGGTAATGCGGGCGTGATCGCGCTTGGCTACTTCGAGGATCGCCTTGATCCCCGGCCGGGCACGACCGGCACGAATGCGTTCCAGGCCCTGGTAGACCAGGATGCGATTGTTGGCGTCCAGCGGGACCACGTCGGCCACGCTGCCCAAGGCCACCAGGTCCAGCAGTTCGCCGATATTCGGCTGCGGCTTGTTCTCGTACCAACCCAAACTGCGCAAGCGCGCACGCAGGGCCATCAGCACGTAGAAGATCACGCCCACACCGGCCAGGGCCTTGCTGGGGAATTCACAGCCCGGCTGGTTCGGGTTGACGATGGCGTCGGCTGCGGGCAGTTCGTCGCCCGGCAAGTGGTGGTCGGTAACCAGCACCTTGAGCCCCGCCGCTTTCGCGGCCGCCACGCCTTCGACGCTGGAGATACCATTGTCCACGGTGATCAGCAGCTGTGGCTGGCGCTGCAGGGCCACGGCGACGATTTCCGGGGTCAGGCCGTAGCCGTATTCGAAACGGTTGGGCACCAGGTAGTCGACATGGGCGGCGCCCAACAAGCGCAGGCCCAGGGTGCCCACGGTGCTGGCGGTGGCGCCGTCGGCGTCGAAGTCACCCACGATCAGGATCCGCTGGCGCTGCTCCAGGGCCGTCACCAGCAAGTCCACCGCAGCATCGATGCCCTTGAGCTGCTGATACGGGATCAGCCGCGCCAGGCTTTTATCCAGCTCGGCTTCCGATTGCACCCCGCGTGCGGCGTAGAGACGGGTCAACAACGGTGGCAATTCACCGAGGAATGGCAGGACGGCGGGCAACGGGCGAGGATCGATACGCATGGGGTGACGGAAACTTCTCTTTAATGTTGAAATTAGCGGTGATCCCTTGTAGGAGCTGTCGAGCCCCAGCGAGGCTGCGATGGGATCACCTCGGTGTAGCTGTCAGACCGCAGCGCCTGCATCGCAGCCTCGCTGAAGCTCGACAGCTCCCACACTCGACCAGCGTCCAATCAGTTATCGACGTTTCAGCCGCGCTCGCCAGCCAGCCATTCCAGCTGGACTTCGTGCTGCCCACGGTCATCGGTCACGAAGATCGTGCCTTCGCTGATCATCACGTCCCACTTGATCACCCGGGGCATGTCCTTGGCCAGGACTTCCAGGATTTCCTGGGGGACGGCGGCGATGCTCACGTTTTTCAGGTTCTTCGCCACCGGCACCACTTTGCCTTCCCAGACGCGCAAGCTGCCGTAGGCCAGCAAGGTCGTGCGTTCGGTACGGCGGGAACACCAGGTCAGGCGGTCCGCGTCCGGCTGGCCGACTTCGATCCAGTGCAGGACGCGATCATCCAGGCTTTTTTCCCACAGCGCCGGCTCGTCTACATCTGACAGGCCACGACCGAAAGACAGCTGCTCGTTGTAGAAAAGCGCGTAGGCCAGCAAACGCACGGTCATGCGCTCTTCGGTTTCCGAAGGGTGGCGGGCGATGGTCTGCTTGACACTCTCGTACACCGAACGGTCAAGGTCGGTGAGGTTGAGTTCAAACTTGTAGGTCGTGGACGGCTGGGCCATGAACGGACTTCTAGAGACAGGGAAAGGCGGCAAGTCTAACCGATGGCGAGGTGATTCAACGAATACTGCGCTGCATCATCCTTATCACTGCGCCACTCGCCTATGTTAAAAGGCTCACATCCCTGCCCTGCCCGAAAGGTTCCTCATGTCGTTTACCGCCAAACCACTTGCCGGCCTGAAAGTCATCGAACTCGGCACCTTGATCGCCGGCCCGTTTGCGTCGCGCATCTGCGCCGAGTTCGGCGCCGAGGTGATCAAGGTCGAATCCCCGGATGGCGGCGACCCGCTGCGCAAGTGGCGCAAGCTGTATGAAGGCACCTCGCTGTGGTGGTTTGTGCAGGCGCGCAACAAGAAATCCCTGACCCTGAACCTGAAACACCCGGACGGCCTGGCGATCCTCAAGCAACTGTTGGCGGATGCCGACATTTTGATTGAGAACTTTCGCCCTGGCGTGCTGGAAAAGCTCGGCCTGAGCTGGGAAACCTTGCACGCCCTGAACCCGAAACTGGTGATGGTGCGCCTCTCGGGCTTTGGCCAGACCGGGCCGATGAAGGACCAGCCTGGGTTTGGCGCGGTGGGCGAATCCATGGGGGGCCTGCGTTACATCACCGGTTTCGAGGACCGCCCGCCGGTGCGCACCGGGATTTCCATCGGGGACTCGATCGCGGCGTTGTGGGCCGTGATCGGGGCGCTGATGGCCCTGCGTCATCGTGAAGTGAATGGCGGGCTCGGCCAGGTGGTGGATGTGGCGCTGTATGAGGCGATCTTCGCGATGATGGAGAGCATGATCCCGGAGTTCGACGTGTTCGGCTTTATCCGCGAGCGCACCGGCAACATCATGCCCGGCATCACGCCCTCCTCGATCCACACCAGCAAAGATGGCAAGCATGTGCAGATCGGCGCCAATGGCGACGCGATCTTCAAGCGCTTCATGTCGGCCATTGGTCGCGACGACCTGGCCAACGACCCGGCGCTGGCCAGCAACGATGGCCGCGACAGCCGGCGCGATGAGTTGTACGGGGTGATTGATCGCTGGGTCAACTCGCTGCCGCTTGAGCAAGTGGTGGAACAGCTGAACAAGGCCGAAGTGCCCGCCAGCCGCATCTACAGCGCGCAAGACATGCTGGGAGACCCGCAGTTTCTCGCCCGCGAGATGTTCCTCAAGGCGCAGCTCCCGGGCGGCAAGGACTTCAAAATGCCCGGCATCGTGCCCAAACTGTCGGACACACCGGGCAGTTGTGAATGGGTCGGACCGCAGTTGGGCGAGCACAACAGCGTGGTGCTCGCTGAATTGGGCTACGACGCGGCCGCCGTTGCCCGCCTGCGTGAGAACGGCGCGATCTGATGGGCCGGCGCTTCATCATTCGACTCTGCCTCCTGGGTTCACTGCTCGGGACTTGGCCACTGTCGAGCCAGGCCCAGGAAACCTTGATCTGGCTGTTGCGTGACCTGCCGCCAGTGACGATTTTCGAAGGCCCGCAAAAAGGCCAGGGCGCCCTCGACCAACTGCTGCCGATACTCGCCGAACACATGCCGGAGTATCGACATCAGATCCTCCACGTGAACCGCGCGCGCGGCATGCAGATGCTCCGCGACCCCGGCACGCTTACCTGCGACCCGTCCCTGCTGTGGACGGCGGAGCGCGCTAAAACCATCGTGTTTTCCGCCCAGGCCTTCGCGGCCGTGAGCAACGGGGTGACGATCCGCCAGGGTCAGCGGGCGCTGCTGGCGCCGTTTGTGGTGGATGGACGGTTCGACCTGGAGGCATTTTTGAATGCACGGGATGCGCGCCTTGGCATCATCGCCGAACGCAGCTACGGCGCCATCATCGATGAAGCGCTGAAGCACACCAGTGCTCACAAACTGGCGCCACATTACGGCAATGACGCCCTCGGCAGCCTGCTGCAGATGCAACGAAAGGGTCGGCTGGAAGCGGTGCTGGGTTACTGGACAGAAGTGCGCTACCAGGCGCTGCAACAAGGCATTGATCCACAGGAGCTGATCTTCTACCCCATCAAAGGCACCCCGCCCTATCAACTGACCCGGATCGCCTGCACGGATAACGCCTCAGGCCGCACGGCTATCGAGCGGATCAATCAGGTGCTGCGCGAGATCCCGCAGGAGCAACTGCGACAGTCCTACGCCTCATGGCTCGACCCGGTCATGCGTGAGCAATACCTGCAAGACCACCCGACGTTTTTCCAGGATGCCCCGAGCCCATGACAAATCGCAGGCAAAAAGAAACCCCGAGCAGTGGGGAGACAACTCGGGGTTAATAAGGGCCTAAAAAGACCAGTAACAACGAGCCACAAGCACCGGAGCACAATGCTTGATCTCGCTGTTACAAAATCTGACTCACCTTGCCGTAGGAAGGTTCCCAACAAAAATAAATCTTCATGCGCAGGCAATCGGCCGAGTCAGGGCCGCATTGCGCAGGGCCGCCATGACCGAGGGTTCCAGGCGTCCTTCGGCAATCATCAAGTCGCGGTGCAAACAGTCCACCACATCCACCAATGCACGCTTGTCGGTCAATTGTGCCTGGTCGACTTCTCGTTCGACCACGATGGCACCGGCCGGATTCTTTACGGTCACCAGGCATTCGCCCTGCACACCCGAGGTGGTCAGCGTGACCTGATAAGGGCTCAGTGCTTCACCGAGCAATAGGCTGATACTTTCCATCTCGATCACCACTCAATAGTTCGGAAACAATCGTGTAAACGGGAGCTGCATCTATCCTAAGTGACTATTTGCGTCGTAGGAAAGTTCGCTTTTTCGTCTTTCAAGGGTTGCCGGGGGATGACGTGTCCAGCATGCGCTTGCAACATGACAAGCAAAAAACGGCAGCACATAACTGCTTACTCAATGAGTTGCCGTTTTGGCGCTGATGCCGAGGGTGAATCCTATACTCGGTGAGTGCTGATCATGCCGGCACATCGATAAACAGCGCATACCAAAAGGCCCCGTTGCGAAGGACGAAGACCATGCTGGAACACGAAAAAGAGCAAGCAATACTAGAGAAGATTCACGCCGACATATCCAGAATTTATGCCGAGCAACGCAAGCTAAACGCAGAATCCCACAAGATAACCCGAGAGAATTTCTGGTATCCCGTTGGTATCGCCATCGGCTTCTTCACGGCTGTCGGAACCGTAATGGCAGTGGCTCAGAAACTACTCGCCTAAACGATCACTCCGGCCGGGCCTGCCAGAAACGAAAAACGCCGCTGCCCCACGGACGGGGACGCGGCGTTTTTTACACCTTTGTAAACCGCACCATCAGCCCCTCTCCTGCGTTAACAGGCTAGAATCCCCGAATTACCCCGGGAGCCTGTATTGAACGAAACGTCTGACAAGCCATTGCGCATCGTCCTCGCCGACGACCACCCGATTTTCCTCATCGGTCTGCGGGCGGTCCTGGAACGTGACGAGAGGCTAACCATCGTCGGTGAAGCCAACTCACCCCAGGCCCTTGGCGAACTGCTGCAACGTTGTGCCTGCGACATTCTGGTGACCGACTTCATGATGCCCGCCGAGCCCCAGGCCGACGGCTTGCGCCTGATCGAACAACTGCGCCGGCATCACCCGGGCCTGCCCATCGTGGTGGTGACCATGCTGAACAACGCCGGCCTGTTCCACGCCATCCTGGAGTTGGGTGTCATGGGCCTGCTGAGCAAGGCCAGTCTCGCAGACGAATTGCCTGAAGCAATCCGTCAGGTGCGCCAGCAGCGACGTTATGTGGCCCAGACCATCAGTCAGTCACTGAACCTGGCCGGCGTCGAGCGTGTGCACTCCCAGGATCAACTCTCACCCCGTGAACTGGAAGTCATCCGCCTGCTGGCCGGCGGCCTGACGGTAGGCGAGATCGCCGCAAATCTTCATCGCAGCAAGCAAACCGTCAGTGCACAAAAGGTCAGCGCCATGCGCAAGCTGGGCCTGAGCAACGACGCCGCGCTGTTTATCTATGTGCAGGAACACGGGCTGGCCTAGCCTGAAACGCGATCCACTGCTTCAGCGCCTCGGCGTCCATGGGGCCGGCGATAAAGCAGCCTTGCAACCACGCAGCCCCCAGTTCACTTACCGCGTGATAGTCGGCGGCACTTTCAACCCCGGTCACCACCACACCCACACCCAGTCGCCTCGCCATGCTCATGGCGCCAGCAACCACTGCCGCCTTGCGATCGTCCCTGGCCATGCCGCTGGCAAACGCCGGCGGGATCTTCAATTCGCTGAAGGGCAATTCCAGCAAGCGTTGCAGGCTGGTGCCGCCCACGCCGAAATCACCGATGGACAGTTTGCACCCCATCATCCGCAAACGCAGCAAGCCGGTGACGTGGGCGCTGTCGGTGTTCAGGCGCGAGGTTTCTACCAGTTCCAGGGTCAGGCCACGGGCGGGCACGCCGTGAAGTTGCAGCAAGCCTTGCAGCACTTGGGGAAAGTGCGGACGCTCCAGCATCCGCCCCGGGATATTCACCGCCACCGGCAGCACCTGCCCGGTTTCGCGCATGACGTGTGCCGCCTGGCCCAGCGCTTGTTCCAGCACGTGCCAGGTAAACGCCTCTTCCATTCCGGCAAACTCCAGCACCGGCAGAAACGCGTCAGGCAACAGCAACTCGCCGTCAGGAAGCTGCCAGCGGGCCAGCGCTTCAACACCTTGCAACGCGCCCGCCTGGCTGACAATGGGCTGATACCAGACCGCGCCGCAGCGGGCGATAGCGGCCTGGCTCAGATCCGCCGAAGGCGGCAACTGCTCGGACTCACTCAAGTCCAGCAGCTGGCGCACCCGCTCCCAGGACACCACCGGCGGCCCGGGCCGCAAGCGCTCCCGGCACGCCTCGAGGACTTTCCCGATCAGCGTTGCCGACGCCGGCTTGGGCAGGCAGCCGAGCACGTTGAGCCCCAACTGTCGGGCCATGTGCGCCACGCCTTCCAGCACATCCGGCTCGGCGTTGCTCAGCAGGATCAACACCTGAGCCTGGCGGCGCTCCGCCATTTCCCGAATCAGCTCAAGGCCATCACCCTGCTCCAGGTACAGATCGCAAATCGCGATGTCCACCGCGCCCTTGCTCTCCAGTGACTGGCGAGCGGCGTCGACCGTTTCGGCCGTGCGTACATTGAATACGCCGTTGGCGTTGAGCATCTGATGCAGGGCCATCAGTTGGAACGGGTTATCTTCGAGGATCAGGACGTTGAGGGAGCGCATGAAAAACGTTACCGGGGAGAAGCGAGGGTGCACAGACTAATAAAAACCCCGTGCCTTCCCCATAGGACATGTCTTATTCGGACGGGTCCAGATAAGCCTCAAGCTCGACCTGGAATTCGATCAATGCTTCGCGCAGCGCTAACCAGTGCAGTTCAACCTCAGCGTTGCGCTGCTCCCGAATACACCCTTCCAGCGCCACACAGGCCTTGGCCAGCGGCAACGCATCCACCAGGCAGCATATGCCCTTCAGGCGGTGCAGCGAGGCGGCCAGCCGGACCTGGTCGTGGTCCGCCATGGCGGAGGCCATCAGGTTATGCTCCTGCTCAAGGCTCCTCGCCAGCTCCTGCAGCATCCGCTGCAAAACCGGTCCGTCGGCCTGGGTCATGGTGCGCAGGGTCTGGATGCTGAAAGAGCGTGCAGGCACGACGCGGGCGAGCACACGCGTCCAGTGCTCAAGGGTCACGGGCTTGACCAGCAGTTCATCCATTCCCGCCTCCCGGCAGCGCTGCTGTTCATCATCCAGGGCATTCGCCGTGCAACCCACCAGCGCCAGGCGTGGCCGTTGCTCCTGGGCTTCCAGCCGGCGGATGGCCTCACTCAAGGCGTAGCCGGACATGCCCGGCATATTGCAATCGGTGACCATGACGTCAAACACCTCATGATGCCAACGCTGCAAGGCCGCTTCGGCCGAGTCGACGGCCACTACTTGATGACCCAGGAACTGCAACTGCTGAACCAGCACCAGCCGATTGGCCGGCAGGTCATCCACCACCAACACCGACAGGTTGCGGCCGGCGACCAGCAGCGGTACACCCGCAGATGCTGGCACGTCGTCACTGCTGACCCGATCCAGGTACAGGTCGATGCACACCACCGTGCCCTCTCCCACCACGCTGCTCAGGGTGATGCTGCCTCCCATCAATTCCACCAGTTGCTGGCAGATGCTCAAGCCCAGTCCCGTGCCGCCGTGCTCGGCAGCCGTCCGCGCGCTGACCTGGATAAACGGCTTGAACACTCGCGCCTGCTGCTCGACGCCAATGCCCGGCCCGCTGTCCTCCACACACAGGTGCAAATATTCGGCCCCCGCCGGGTCAAGCTTGCGCGCAACACTGACCCGAACCTCGCCGCGCGAGGTGAACTTGAGGGCGTTGCCCAACAGGTTATGGATAACCTGACGCAGGCGCAGCGGGTCAAACCAGTAATACCCTTGCGCGCTCGGGTCGAATGCCAGGGTCAGGTGAAGGCCCTTTTTCTGCGCCATGGGTTCGAACAAGCGCTGTATGCCCTCGAAGAAACCTTTCAAGTCAGTGGCCTGCGGCGCCAGTTGCAGATGACCGGCTTCAATCTTGGCCAGGTCCAGGCTGTCACCCATCAGGGCAATCAACTCCCGCGCCGAGCGATGGGCCACTCGCAGGGCTTCAGACACTGGCTTGCCTTCAGCCAGGGCACGCTCCTGCTCCAGCTCGAGCAGACCGATGATGGCGGTCATCGGCGTGCGAATCTCGTGGCTCAGGGTCGAGAGAAACGCGCTTTTTGCGTAGTTCGCTTCGTCAGCGGCCTGCCGCGCATCCATCAGCTGGAGCTCCAGGACCTTGCGCTCGTTGATATCGACCCAGCCACCGAGCAAACCCTGGAGCTGGCCCTTGGCGTCAAAGAACGGCACCGTCCACTGATACACATGAAACGCCCCGCCATTGAACTCCAGCTGCCGGTCGACGAACAGCGACTGCTGGCTCGCCAATTGCTCCATGTGGCCGGCATGCAGGCGCGCGGCCGTAGCGTCAGGCATCAGCCCGCTTTCCATCAGCGTCAGGCCCTGGATCTGCTCGCGCCGGGTGTTCAACTGTTGTTCATAGCTGGTGTTGCAGGTCACCAGGCGTCCTTCCAGATCACGCACGAATACCGGGTTGGGCATGCCGTCCAGCAGCGCGCGCTTGAACGCCAACTGGTCGTTGAGCCGCTGCTCGGCCTGGAGGCGCTGGCGAATCTGGCGCTTGAGCCGGCTGTTCCAGGCCAGGGACACCAGCACAAACAGCAGCGCCATGGCGACCGTCCAGTAGGCCCATGGCGGCACACGCTGCCAGGCCGGCACCGGGACGGGTACGCTCCCCAGCCAACGCAAACGCAGGGCACTCAATTCCGCGACCGGCAGCGCTTCCAGCGCCTTGTTCAAAATGCTCAGCAGTTCCGGTTGATCCTTGCGCACCGACAGGCTGTTGGCCGACCACTTGCCCTCGACACTGCGGCCGATGCGCAACTCATCGGCCGGGTAACTCTGCACTTCCACTTCACTCTGGATAGTCGCCGCCGCGCGACCCTGCGTTACCAGCTCACGGGCCTGGACGTAGTTATCCACCGATTGCAGCTTGATCCCGGGGTGCTCGCGACGAATATATCCCTCCAGGACATGGCGTGCCGGCAGCGCCAGCACCTTGCCTGAAAGCTCGCTCAAACTGGCCACTGGCGGTGCGTCAGCGCGCTGGATAAACACCCAGCCTGAGCCCCCGAACCCATGGCTGAAATCGAGAAAGGCCTTGCGCTCCTGATTCTCGGCCAGGGTGGTGTTCATGTCCGCCCTGCCCGTTTCCAGCAACCCCAGGGTCTGTGCAGTGGAGGACACTTCCTCCATCACGAACTGCAGGCCGGTCATGCGTGAAATGCGGTTGAGCAAGTCCACATTCAGCCCCACCCACTGGCCGTCCTTGTCCTTGAATACATAGGGAGACAGTTGCTGGGACGCCACCACCACATGCGGATGCTGAAGTACCCAGGTCCGCTCCGGGGCCGACAAGGCGATGCGCTCGGCGGCAATGCCCACCCCCAGTCCGGTGGTCCAGCGCGCAAGGATCTCCCGCCGCACAGACTCATCAATACTCGCCAGCGCCCGGTCCATCAGCGTCCCCAACAGCGGGTCGGCCTCCCGCGTGGCAAAGGCAAAGCCGATGGGCGCCAGCCGGCTTTCCACCTTGATCTGCAAGCCCAGGTAGGGCCGTAGCGATTTATAGGCGCGCACGATCACTTCGTTGCCGATAAACGCATCGGCATCACCTTGCTTCAGCGCTTCGAGGCCACTGTAGAGATTCGGTGCCAGCATGATGTGGCTCCCGGGATACGCCTGATGGACGTTCTTGACGTTGGCGTAACCGTCCAGCAACACCAGCTTCTTGTCCTTGAGGTCCTCGTTCTGGGTGCTGTCATCCCGGCGCACGACCACCACCGAGCGGTCCGGCATGTAGTCTTCGGTAAAGCGCAACCCCGACACATCACGCTCGTAACCGTTGGCACTGGTGAGAATATCGATGGCGCCGCTCCGCAGGGCCTCCACCGCCTGCGCCCGCTCGGCAAAACCCAGGACTTGCATCGGTGCATGCAGACGCGCGCCGATCAGGCTCAGGTAATCGGCGCTGATGCCCTGGTAGCGATTGCGGTCGCGGGTGATATCGATCGGCTGATAGTCATCAATCGAAATGCCCACTCTCAGTGGCCGATGGGCCGCCAGCCATTGCTGCTCGCTGGCCGTCAGGGGCATGGGCTCCAGGGCAATGAACGCCGGCACCAGCTTGAACGGCAGGCTGACAGCCGCGAGGCTTGCCGAACCATGGCCAAGCAGCAGCACACATGCCAGCCACGCGTGTGCTCGGGTCGATAAATACACCGGTTGGGTTTCCTTGATTATTCTTGTTGGTCGCCGCGCAAGTATGGCTCGCCAGAATGAAAAAGCCCGTCACGAAGACGGGCTTGATCCACCACGCAAAGCCGTTGGCTCAGAGTGGCTTGCCGCGATTGCCATGCTGGCTGACAAACGCCTGTACCGCTTTCAGGTCATTGGCCAATACCGTGCAACGCTCTTCACGCTCAAACAGGTCGGTGAGGTGCGGCGGCAATTCCAGCGCCTTGCCAACCCCGGCCTTCTCTACCGCTTCCGGGAATTTGACCGGGTGCGCGGTGCCGAGAATCACCATCGGGATGTCCAGGCTGCGGCGGCATTCGCGCGCGGCCTTGACGCCAATGGCGGTGTGCGGGTCCAGCAGCTCGCCGGTCTGGGCGTAGACTTCAGCGATGGTCTCGCAGGTTTCTGCGTCGTCCACCGCCAGGGAGTCGAACAGCTTGCGGGTTTCGGTCCAGCGCTCCTGCTCGACGCTGAAACCGCCACCTTGCTTGAAGCTGTCCATCAGGCCGGCCAGGGCAGCACCGTTGCGACCGTGCATGTCGAACAGCAGGCGTTCGAAGTTCGACGAGACCATGATGTCCATCGACGGCGACAGTGTGGCGTGCAGGGTTTCCTTGACGTACTGGTTGCCGCTCATGAAGCGGTGCAGAATGTCGTTGCGGTTGGTGGCGACGATCAGCTGGTTGATCGGCAGGCCCATGTTGCGTGCCAGGTAACCGGCGAAGATATCGCCGAAGTTGCCGGTTGGCACCGAGAACGACACCGAACGCGCCGGGCCGCCCAACTGCAGGGAAGCATGGAAGTAGTAGACGATCTGGGCCATGATCCGCGCCCAGTTGATCGAGTTCACCGCTACCAGGCGCGTGCCCTTGAGGAAGCTCTGGTCGGCGAAGCTGGCCTTGACCATTTCCTGGCAGTCATCGAAGTTGCCTTCGATGGCGATGTTGTGGATGTTCTCGCCGAAGATCGTGGTCATCTGCCGACGCTGCACTTCCGACACGCGGTTGTGCGGGTGCAGGATGAAGATGTCGACGTTTTCGCAGTGCTTGCAGCCTTCGATCGCCGCCGAGCCGGTATCACCGGAAGTAGCGCCGATGATCACCACGCGCTCACCGCGTTTTTCCAGCACGTAGTCCAGCAGGCGACCCAGCAGTTGCAGGGCGAAATCCTTGAACGCCAGGGTTGGGCCGTGGAACAGCTCCAGGACCCATTCGTTGCCGTTCAGTTGACGCAACGGGGCGATGGCGCTGTGGGAAAACACGCCGTAGGTTTCTTCCAGGATCTTCTTGAAATCCGCATCCGGGATGCTGCCGGTGACGAACGGGCGCATGACCCGGAACGCCAGCTCGTGGTACGGCAGGCCGGCCCACGAAGCGATTTCTTCCTGGGTGAAGCGTGGCAGGTTTTCCGGCACGTACAGGCCGCCGTCAGTGGCCAGACCGGCCAGCAGAACGTCTTCGAAATTCAGGGCCGGTGCCTGGCCGCGGGTGCTGATATAACGCATGACTGGCTCCTCTAGAGCATGCTTGAACAAGGGCCGCCGAACGCGTGGGGCCCTTGCCGCAAAACGATTAGTTCAGGTGTTCGACGCGAATCCGCACCACCGGCCCAACCACGCCCTGCAACGCTTCAAGCGCGGCAATGGCGTCGTTGATGTGCTGCTCCAGCACACGGTGGGTCAGCAGGATCATGGGCACCAGGCCGTCTTGTTCTTCGACTTCCTTCTGCATGATCGATTCAATGTTGATGCCGCGCTCCGACAGGATGCTGGCCACCTGAGCGAGCACGCCCGGATGATCCTTGGCCTGGATGCGCAGGTAGTAGGCACTTTCGCAGGCTTCGATCGGCAGGATCGGGTGGGCCGACAGCGAGTCCGGCTGGAAGGCCAGGTGCGGTACGCGGTTTTCCGGGTCGCTGGTCATGGCACGCACCACGTCCACCAGGTCGGCGATCACAGACGAAGCGGTCGGCTCCATGCCGGCGCCGGCGCCGTAGAACAGGGTGGAACCGGCAGCGTCACCGTTGACCATCACGGCGTTCATCACGCCATTGACGTTGGCGATCAGGCGGTCGGCCGGGATCAGTGTCGGGTGCACACGCAGCTCGATACCGGCCGGGGTGCTGCGCGCCACACCGAGGTGCTTGATGCGGTAGCCCAGGGCTTCGGCGTAGTTCACGTCGGCGGTGGTCAGCTTGGTGATGCCTTCGGTGTAGGCCTTGTCGAACTGCAGCGGGATACCAAAGGCGATGGACGCCAGGATGGTCAGCTTGTGGGCAGCGTCGATGCCTTCCACGTCGAAGGTCGGATCGGCTTCGGCGTAACCCAGGGCCTGGGCTTCGGCCAGCACGTCTTCGAAGGTACGGCCCTTCTCGCGCATTTCGGTGAGGATGAAGTTACCGGTGCCGTTGATGATGCCGGCCACCCAGTTGATACGGTTGGCGGACAGGCCTTCACGGATCGCCTTGATCACCGGGATACCACCGGCCACGGCGGCTTCGAATGCCACGATCACGCCCTTCTCGCGGGCCTTGGCGAAGATTTCGTTACCGTGCACGGCAATCAGCGCCTTGTTGGCAGTGACCACATGCTTGCCGTTTTCGATAGCCTTGAGCACCAGCTCGCGGGCCACGGTGTAGCCGCCTACCAGCTCGATGACGATATCGATTTCAGGGTTGGTGGCGACTTCGAAGACATCGTTGGTAATCGCAATACCGGTCGTTTGGAACTGAGGCTTTGGCGTACGCGTGGCAATTTGTGCCACTTCAATCCCACGCCCTGCACGGCGGGAAATTTCTTCAGCGTTACGCTGAAGTACGTTGAAGGTGCCGCCACCGACGGTCCCTAACCCACAGATGCCTACTTTGACCGGTTTCACTGAAGAACTCCCCATGAAACGGCCGACTCAAGGTCGGCCGTGAAAACAGCCGCACAACTGCGGCTCTCTATTAATGACCCGCCGAACTGTCGGCGGATCATGATCGTCAAGGCTCGACGATAGTGCTTACTTTGCGTTCAGTGCCAGTTTGGCAACTTGCGGCGCAGGCTGGTAGCCCGGAATCACCTGGCCGTCAGCCAAAACGATGGCCGGCGTACCGTTCACACCAATCGACTGGCCGAGGGCGAACTGCTTGGAAACCGGGTTGGCGCACTTGGCGGCCTTGATTTCCTTGCCATCGACCATCTTGTCCATGGCCGCTTTCTTGTCGGCCGAACACCAGACGGCTTGCAACTGCTCGTCACCCGGCGAACCCAGGCCCTGGCGCGGGAACGCCACGTAGCGCACTTCAACGCCGAGCTTGTTCAGCTCAGGCACTTCGGCATGCAGCTTGTGGCAGTACGGGCAGGTGGTGTCGGTGAACACGGTGATGTGGGTCTTGGTTTCGCCGATGGCCGGGTAAACCACGGTTTCAGCCACCGGAATATCGTTGATCAGCTTGGACACGCCCAGGCGCTCGGCTTTCTCGGTGAGGTTCACCGGCTTGCCGTCTTTGAGCTGGAACAGGTAGCCCTGGACGATGTACTGGCCATCGGCACTGGCGTACAGCACGCGGCTGCCCTTGAGCTTGACTTCGTACAGGCCGGCCATCGGGCTGGCGTTGATGCTTTCAATCGGGGTGTCGAGCTGGAGGGCTTCCAGGCTCTTGCGGATTGTCTTCTCTGCGGCGTCGTCGGCGACGGCAAAGGTTGAGACCAACGCAATGGCTGCGATGGCAAAAATCTGGGTCAAGCGCATGGGAACTCCTGAAGGCAGATGCAGGGACGGGAGCAGGAACACCGATCTTCAAACACGGGTTTGGGCCGTCCCCTTTGCGAACCGGCAAAGCCTACCACAGTTGGGCCGCAGGGCAGCCAGTCGCGGGGAAATTGGGCTTTTTCCGAAGTGTTTTTCATCCACGGGGATGGTGCTTGGCGTGCATCTCCTGCAAACGTGCCCGCGCCACGTGGGTGTAGATCTGGGTGGTGGATAAGTCGCTGTGGCCCAGGAGCATTTGAACCACGCGCAAATCCGCGCCGTGGTTGAGCAAATGCGTGGCGAACGCGTGACGCAGGGTGTGGGGCGACAGCGACTTGCCGATGCCGGCAACCTTGGCCTGGTGCTTGATGCGATGCCAGAAGGTCTGGCGGGTCATCTGTTCGCCGCGCTGGCTGGGAAACAGCACATCGCTGGGCCGACCGTTGAGCAATTCGGCTCGGGCGTCGCGCATGTAGCGTTCGATCCACACGATCGCCTCTTCACCCATGGGCACCAGGCGCTCCTTGCTGCCCTTGCCCATTACGCGCAATACGCCCTGGCGCAGGTTGACCTGTTCCAGGGTCAGGCTGATCAACTCGGTGACGCGCAGGCCGCAGGCATACAGCACTTCCAGCATGGCACGGTCGCGCTGGCCGATGGCTTCGCTCAGGTCGGGAGCTGCGAGCAGGGCTTCGACGTCGGCTTCCGACAGGGATTTGGGCAGTGGCCGGCCCAACTGTGGCATGTCGATTTGCAGGGTTGGGTCGACAGCGATCAGCTTTTCCCGCAGCAGGTAGCGATAGAAGCCACGCACGCCTGAGAGAAAACGCGCAGTAGAGCGAGGCTTGTAGTTTTGCTCCAGGCGCCAGGCCAGGTGGTCGAGAATCAGCTCGCGACCGGCGTCGAGCAGCTCGAGGTTTTTCTCCTGCAGCCAGCCATTGAACAACGCGAGGTCGCTGCGGTAAGCCTGGCGGGTGTTGTCCGACAGGCCTTTTTCCAGCCAGAGGGCGTCGAGGAAGCGATCTATCTGCGGGTGGTCGATGGCGGGCATGAGGGCTCAAGCAGGGAAAATGGCGATGTCGGGTAGATCCTATCGCAGCACGGGCCGCTACACATCAATGAAAGCGGGCAAATAATCTGTGGCAAGGGAGCTTGCTCCCGCTGGGGCGCGAAGCGGCCCTGATTGACCATTGAGGTCCAACAGAGAGACTTCTATTGCCGGTTTCAGGGCCGCTGCGCAGCCCAACGGGAGCAAGCTCCCTCGCCACAAAAGCGGAAAACGGCTTTAAGGTCAGTGAGACGCTGAATTTCTTCGAGGCGGGGAGTCATGAATAGATACCGGGGAAATGGACAAATTTCAGGCAACAAAAAAGCAGCCCGTAGGCTGCTTTTTTCTGCATCGGGAAGCTGGACTTAAGCCAGTTTTTCCTTGATGCGAGCTGCTTTACCGGACAGGTCACGCAGGTAGTACAGCTTGGCTTTACGTACGTCACCGCGACGTTTAACGGCCATGCTGTCGATTTGCGGGCTGTAGGTCTGGAAAGTACGCTCTACGCCAACACCGTTGGAGATTTTACGAACAGTGAAAGCACTGTTCACACCACGGTTACGCTTGGCAATTACCACGCCTTCGAACGCTTGCAGACGCGAACGGTCGCCTTCCTTCACTTTCACCTGAACGACAATGGTGTCGCCCGGGGCAAAGGTAGGGATCTCTTTGGTCATCTGCTCTGCTTCGAGTGCAAGGATGATTTTGTTAGTCATGCTGTGCTCCTAAGGTAAGTCGTCGGACCTACCATCGATACGTTGTTAACTATCGTCCCGCCCGAGGATGTATTCCTCGAGCAGCTTCTTCTCTTCTCCAGAAAGCGAGCGGCTTTCCAGAAGATCGGCGCGTCGTTCATAGGTCCGCCCGAGGGACTGCTGTAAACGCCAACGCCGGATGTGTGCGTGATTGCCACTTAGCAATACGTCGGGAACACGCTGATCCGCATACACCTCCGGTCGGGTGTAGTGCGGGCAATCCAGCAAACCATCCGTGAAGGAATCTTCCTCCGCGGAGTCCGCATGCCCTAAAGCTCCAGGCAGCAGTCGTGTAACCGCATCTATCAGGACCATCGCCGGCAGCTCGCCGCCAGACAGGACATAGTCCCCAATCGACCACTCTTCATCGACATGAGCATCAATAAAACGCTCGTCAATGCCTTCATAGCGACCGGCAATCAGGATTAATGCTTCCAGATTCGCCAACTCGCGTACCGCCGACTGATTCAGCTGACGGCCTTGAGGGGACAGGTAAATTACCTTCGCCCTCTCCCCGGCGGCTGCCTTGGCCTGAACCAACGCATCTTCCAGGGGCTTGATCTTCATCACCATGCCCGGGCCACCGCCAAATGGGCGATCGTCCACAGTGTGATGTCGATCCGTCGTGTAGTCTCGCGGGTTCCAACAGGTGAGCTGCAAGAGCCCCTGTTTCACCGCCCGACTGGTGATGCCGTACTCGCTGATGGCGGAAAACATCTCGGGAAACAAACTGATCACTTCAACGCGCAGGTTAGCCACGTTAGAAGTCCGCGTCCCATTCCACCTTCATCTCGCCCGCTGCCAGGTCGACGGCCAACACGCATTGCTCGGTATAGGGCAACAGGCGTTCGCGATCATCCAGGCTGCCAGCGCAAGGCTTGACCACCATTACATCATTGGCGCCGGTTTCCAGAAGATGATCGATTTTCCCGAGCAATTGCCCGAGTTGATCAATAACCTTCAGACCTTCCAGCTGGTACCAGTAGTACTCGCCGTCGGTCAATTCAGGGAACAGGTTGCGCGGCACGCAGATCTCATAACCGGCCAGAAGACGAGCTTCTTCACGATCATCAAGACCCTTGAGCTTTGCGACCAGGAACTTGTCGCTCCCGCGTCCACTGACCAGCTCTACCTGTTTCACACTACCTTCGCGCTTGAGCGTCCAGGTCTTGTACTGCAACAGGTTTTCAGTCGGATCAGTAAAGGAATACACCTTCACTTCGCCGCGAACGCCATGAACAGAATAAATCTTGCCGATAACGATCAAATCATCAGCTACCGCTGGCGTCGCGTTCATATTGCTCAGGCCGCAGCCTTAGATGCATCCTTCAACAACTGAGCAACGCGCTCAGAAGGTTGTGCACCAACGCTCAGCCAGTAGGCTACGCGCTCTTGGTTCACGGACAGACGGACTTCTTGACCACGAGCGATCGGGTTGAAGAAGCCAACTTGTTCCTTGTGAGAGCCGTCACGTGGGTTGCGGCTGTCAGTTACGGTCAAGTGGTAAAACGGGCGCTTTTTGGAGCCGCCAAGGGCAAGACGGATTGTTAGCATGTGAACATCGTTCCTGTAGTCGGTGCTGCAAATCTAAATGCACAGCGGGCATAGGTGCCCGAAAGGCCGCATATTCTAAGGAATATCCGGACTTTTGCAAATGTCTTTTTCTGGCGCCTATCAGCGTGCCATTCAGATCTGCTATAGAGCCGTCGGTTAAAACGGCAAGTCAGCTCCCGCCAATGGCGGGTTTGCTGGAGATCCCGCATCCCTGCGGGTCGGAGCAGAAGCGAACTTCTGCTCGAATTCTTTACATTTTCGGCATGCCGCCGCCGGGCAACATACCGCCCATGCCGCGCATCATCTTGGCCATCCCGCCTTTTGCGGAGAATTTCTTCATCATCTTCTGCATCTGCTTGTGCTGCTTGATCAAGCGACCGATGTCCTGCACCTGGGTGCCGGAACCCATGGCGATCCGACGTTTGCGCGAACCGCTGATCAGCTCAGGGTCGCGGCGCTCGGCCGGGGTCATGGAATTGATGATGGCTTCCATCTGCTTGAATTGCTTCTCTGCCGCGCCCTGGGCATTGCCCATTTGCGCCAGGTTCACGCCGCCGATGTTCGGCAGCTTGTCCATCAGGCCGCCGAGGCCGCCCATGTTCTTCATCTGTTGCAGCTGGTCGCGGAAGTCTTCGAGGTCGAAGCCCTTGCCCTTCTTCAGCTTTTTAGCCAGCTTGTCGGCCTTGTCCTTGTCGAGGGTCGCTTCCGCTTGCTCGATCAGGCTGAGCACGTCGCCCATGCCGAGGATACGCGAGGCGATCCGCTCAGGGTGGAACGGCTCGAGCGCTTCGCTCTTCTCGCCCATACCGATGAACTTGATCGGCTTGCCGGTAATGGCGCGTACCGACAAGGCGGCACCGCCACGGGCATCGCCGTCGACCTTGGTCAGGATCACACCGGTCAGCGGCAGCGCATCACCAAAGGCCTTGGCGGTATTGGCCGCATCCTGGCCGGTCATGGCATCGACCACGAACAGGGTTTCTACCGGGTTGATCGCGGCATGCAGCGCCTTGATCTCGCCCATCATCTCTTCGTCGATGTGCAGGCGACCGGCGGTATCGACGATGACCACGTCGATGAATTTCAGCTTGGCTTCTTTAATAGCCGCCTGGGCAATATCGACCGGCTTCTGGCTCAGGTCGGACGGGAAGAAGGTCACGCCCACTTCGCCCGCGAGCATTTCCAGCTGTTTAATAGCCGCCGGACGGTAAACGTCGGCAGACACCACCATCACCGACTTCTTCTTGCGCTCTTTAAGGAAGCGCGCCAGTTTGCCGGCGGTGGTGGTCTTGCCCGCACCTTGCAGACCGGCCATCAGCACAACGGCTGGCGGCACGGCGCTGAGGTTCAAATCTTCGTTGGCCGCGCCCATCAGGCTTTCGAGTTCGGCCTGGACGATCTTCACAAAGGCCTGGCCCGGCGTCAGGCTGCGGGACACTTCGGTGCCGACCGCGCGCTCTTTGACCGAGTTGACGAAGTCCTTCACCACCGGCAAGGCGACGTCGGCTTCCAGCAACGCCATGCGCACTTCACGCAGGGTGTCTTTAATATTGTCCTCGGTCAGCTTGGCCTTGCCGGTGACATGGCGCAGCGTCTGCGAGAGACGGTCAGTCAGATTTTCAAACATGCGCGATCCTTTCAGGCCCTATTCATCGAAATGCATTGTTAGACCGAGGTAATGGCGGCCCAGGCTGTGGTAAATCGCTATTAAAAACAGCGCTCGGCGAGCCTGCGGCGTGGGCAGGTCGCGGATTATAGCGAAGACTGTCGCCATGCACACCCGCTGTCTGGCCTGAGAGTCTTTCGTGTTACGCAGGTGTATGCCAAACTCAGCGCCTTTCGGGCCTGCTTAACAGGATTTATGCTCCCTTTGTCACCCAGTTTGCTACCCAGCCTCGCCGCCGCCATCTTGTATGCCGCTGCGACCCTCTATCAGGGCACTCGTCTGGCCCAAGGCGCCAAGGCCGACAAACGCCTGCTGGTAGGCCTTGGCGTCCTCGCCCTGCTGGCTCACGCCGCCAGCCTGTTCACGCACTTGATGACGCCGGTCGGCCTGGGCCTGGATTTCTTCAGCGCTGCCAGCCTGATTGCCGCCGCGGTGATCGCGCTGACCCTGATGGCCTGCTACCGGATCCCGGTGGAGAACCTGCTGGTGCTGTTGTTCCCGCTCGGGATGCTGACGGTGCTGCTGGCGCAATTCACACCGACCGGCACCGTGCAGGTCATTGATGAAGAGCCGGGCATCCTCGCCCACATCCTGCTGTCGATCCTCGCCTACGGCATGTTCACCATCGCGGTGTTCCAGGCCTTGCTGCTGCTGTTGCAAGACCACCAGCTCAAGCACAAGCACCCGTCCGGGCTGATCAAGAACTTCCCGCCGCTGCAAACCATGGAAAGCCTGCTGTTCGGCTTCCTCTGGGCCGGCTGGACGCTGCTGTCGCTGTCGCTGATCTCCGGCTGGCTGTTCGTCGAGAACCTGTTTGCCCAGCACCTTGTGCATAAAACCCTGCTGGCCTGCCTGGCCTGGGTGGTGTTCAGCGTGCTGCTGTGGGGCCGCAACCGTCTCGGCTGGCGCGGGCACAAGGCGATCCGCTGGACCCTGGCCGGTTTCTGCCTGCTGATGCTGGCCTATTTCGGCAGCAAGCTGGTTCGCGAATACATCCTGCATATCTGACGGGCAGCCGACATGGACAACTTGCCCTTGGGGCCGATGCTTGCGGTAGTAGCCTTGCTGGTTTTATGGTCGGCGCTGTTTACCGCCATCGAAGCCGCCCAGCAACATTTGCTGGCCCTGCGCCCCGGCACCCGCCAGGGTGACAAAGCCGCCGCCCGCCTGAACTTCCCGCGCAACAGCCTGATCCTCTGCAACACCCTGTGCCGCGCCGTGGTGGTGATTCTCTGCACCCTGCTGGCGATCTACGCCTGGGCGCAAAACGGCCCGTGGCTCGGCTGGGTGATCTCCAGCGCGGTGCTGCTGGTGCTGGCCGACTATCTTCCGCGTGCCCTGGCCACTCGCCACCCGCAAACCATCCTTGGCTTCGGCAATACCTTGCTGAGCGTGCCGCTGAAAATCCTTTATCCGCTGGCCTGGCTGCTCAACGGTGTCAGCCTGTTGCTGCTGCGCCCGTTCACCCGCAAGCCCGGGCTGGTCAAGAAGAGCGACGAGCCGCAGCCGGACCAGGACGACGAGCCGGAAGCCGAAATCCCCAACACCCGCGCGCCGGGCATGCCGGGCATCCACGCCCTGGACAACATCACCGTCAACGACATCCTGGTGCCCCGCAGCGAAGTGGACGGCATCAACCTGGATGACCCGGTAGAGGAAATCATCGAGCAACTGCGGGTTTCCACCCGAACCCGGCTGCCGGTGTTCCACAGCGATATCAACCAGGTCGAGGCGGTGCTCAACACGCGGCAGATCCGCCACCTGCTGCCGGACGCCAGCCTGACCAAGGAAGCCCTGCTGGAGGCCTGTCACGAGCCCTACTTCGTCCCGGAAAGCACGCCGCTGCAACTGCAATTGCTGAACTTCCACAAGCAACAGCGCCGCCTGGGCATGGTGGTGGATGAATACGGCGAAGTGCTGGGCATCGTGACCCTGGAAGATATTCTTGAAGAAATCGTCGGTGAGTTCGAAAGCGAGCAGCACCTCGACAACCCGCACATCCAGCCGCAACTGGATGGCCGCTACGTGATCGACGGCGCCGCCTCGATCCGTGACTTGAACAAAACCCTCGGCTGGCACCTGCCCAGCGACGGCCCCAAGACCCTCAACGGCCTGGTGACCGAAGCGCTGGAGACCATCCCGGACTGCGCCGTGTGCCTGAAAATCGGCCGTTATCGCCTGGAAATCCTCGAGACCGAGGACAACCGCGTCGCCAAGGTACTGATCTGGCACACCAGCACGGTGCCGGTCGCCGCTTAAGCCCCTTGTTGGATCCGCAAACCCCTTCCTATAATCGGGCGGCTTACCCAAGCCCCGCCCGACCGCGTGCTACCCGCACTGAGCGCGTCCAGGCACCGCTTTACCGTGTCTGACCGGTGTTTGCTCCCATCCCGAGCCGCCCCGCGCACAACCCTGATCCATGGGTGTTCGACCAATAATAATCCGCGTCCAAACGCGCAATGACCGTCAGGGATACCTCAATGAGCACCACCTATAACGAGACGGCGACCGCCGCCCCGACCAACTCGACGGCCCGGGTCGCCACCGCGAGCATCATCGGCACCGCCATCGAGTTCTACGACTTCTATATCTACGCAACTGCCGCCGCGCTGGTGATCGGCCCGGTGTTCTTCCCGCAAACCTCCGGCACGGCGCAGATGCTCGCCTCGTTCCTGACCTTCGGTATCGCGTTTATCGCGCGGCCACTGGGCTCGGCGCTGTTCGGCCACTTTGGTGACCGGATTGGCCGCAAGTCGACACTGGTGGCTTCCCTGCTGCTGATGGGCGTGTGCACCACGCTGATCGGCTTGCTGCCCGGATATGACAGCATCGGCGCCTGGGCACCGATCCTGCTCTGCGTACTGCGCTTCGGCCAGGGCCTCGGGCTTGGCGGCGAATGGGGCGGCGCGGCGTTGCTGGCCACCGAGAACGCCCCGAAGGGCAAACGCGCCTGGTTCGGCATGTTCCCGCAACTGGGCCCGTCGATTGGCTTTCTGGCGGCCAACGGGCTGTTCCTGATCCTGGCCATGAGCCTGAGCGACGAACAGTTCCGCAGCTGGGGCTGGCGCATTCCGTTCATTCTCAGCGCGGCGCTGGTAATGGTGGGGCTGTATGCGCGGCTCAAACTGCATGAAACGCCGGTGTTCGCGAACGCCGTGGCCAAGGAAGCGCCGGTGAAGGTGCCGCTGGTGGAACTGTTCAGCCAGCATTGGCTGCCGGTCCTGCTGGGTGCGGCCTCGATGGTGGTGTGTTATGCGCTGTTCTATATCACCACCGCGTTTTCCCTGAGCTACGGCGTGTCTACGCTGGGTTACAGCCGTGAAACCTTCCTCGGGCTGTTGTGCTTCGCGGTGCTGTTCATGGGCGCGGCGACGCCGCTGGCGGCGTGGGCCAGCGACCGTTACGGGCGTAAGCCGGTGCTGATTGTGGGGGCGATTCTGACCATCCTCTCCGGCTTCACCATGGAGCCGTTGCTGACCCACGGTTCAACCTGGGCCGTGGCACTGTTCCTGGCGCTGGAGCTGTTCCTGATGGGCGTGACGTTTGCCCCGATGGGCGCGATGTTGCCGGAACTGTTCCCGACCCGCGTGCGTTATACCGGTGCTTCGGCGGCGTATAACCTGGGTGGGATCGTGGGTGCGTCGGCGGCACCGTTCTTCGCGACCAAGCTGGTGGCGATGGGCGGTTTGAGTTATGTCGGCGGGTATGTGTCGGCGGCAGCGGTGATCAGCTTGATTGCTGTGTTGTGCCTGAAAGAGACGCGCAATAACGATTTGAACAAGGTCGCCTGATGATGATCATTCCCACGCTCTGCGTGGGAATGCATCCGGTGACGCTCTGCGTCACGCCCTTAAGAGCGGACGCGGAGCGTCCAGCGCGGCATTCCCACGCGGAGCGTGGGAACGATCGGCGGGGGGTTACAGCTCTACAACAACAGCCTTCGAAGCACGAGTGGCTTTAGCCCGCGCTGCCTCAATCGACTCATCCCGCGCCAACGCCACGCCCATACGGCGCTGGCCATTCACTTCCGGCTTGCCGAACAAACGCAACGCCGTATCCGGCTCGCTCAAGGCTGCACCCAGGTTGGAAAACGCCGTCTGGGTCGACTTGCCTTCCACCAGGATCACCGCCGAAGCCGAAGGCCCGAACTGACGGATCAACGGGATCGGCAGGCCGAGAATTGCCCGCGCATGCAGGGCGAACTGCGACAAGTCCTGGGAAATCAGGGTCACCAGGCCAGTGTCATGGGGGCGCGGCGACACTTCGCTGAACCACACCTGATCGCCCTTGATAAACAGCTCGACGCCAAACAGACCACGACCACCCAACGCTTCGGTTACCGCCTTGGCAACGCGCTCGGATTCCGCCAGTGCAATCGGGCTCATGGCCTGTGGCTGCCAGGATTCCTGATAGTCGCCCTTCTCCTGACGGTGACCGACAGGCGCACAGAAGGTAGTGCCGCCAATGTGGCGCACGGTCAGCAGGGTGATTTCGTAGTCGAAGTCGATAAAGCCTTCGATGATCACGCGGCCCTTGCCGGCACGCCCGCCTTCCTGGGCGTAATCCCAGGCTTTCTGCACGTCATCGGCGCTGCGCAGCAGGCTCTGGCCCTTGCCCGACGAACTCATCACCGGCTTGACCACACACGGGAAGCCCAGGTCGGTGACGGCCTTGCTGTAGTCCTCGAAGGTGTCGGCGAAGTGGTACGGCGAGGTCGGCAGGTCCAGCTCTTCGGCGGCCAGGCGACGGATGCCTTCGCGGTTCATGGTCAGCAACGTCGCGCGGGCGGTCGGGATCACGGTGAAGCCTTCGGCTTCCAGCTCCACGAGGGTGGCGGTGGCGATCGCTTCGATTTCCGGCACGATGAAGTGCGGCTTTTCGGCTTCGATCACGGCACGCAGGGCGGCGCCATCGAGCATGTTGATCACGTGGCTGCGGTGGGCAACCTGCATGGCCGGTGCGTTGGCGTAGCGATCCACGGCAATCACTTCAACGCCCAGGCGTTGCAGTTCGATTACCACTTCCTTGCCCAGCTCACCGCAGCCACACAGCATTACGCGGGTCGCGGTTGGCGACAATGGAGTTCCGATTCGGGTCATCTCAGGTCCTCAGGGGAGCGGATCGTGGGGAGAAAGGCCGGCATTTTACATGAACTGTAAGGATTGGCTTCAGTTGGCGACGCGCTGCCGGCGCAAACGCCAGGCCATGGCCAGCCACACCACGGTAACGCCGGCGAATTTCGACACCAGGGCAGTGCCGGCGACCGCGGGCGTCAAGGCGCCGATCAGGCCGAAAAAGATGAAGGTATCGAGGGGGATACTCAGCGCCGAACTTATCCACAGGCGGTCGTGGAGTGGGCGCTTGGTGATGCTGAACACCAGCCAGTCAATGCATTCGGACACCGCGAACGCCGTGGCGCTGGCCAGGGCGATGGACGGATCGGAGGTGATATAGGACAGCACCAGCGCCGCCAGCATGGCGATGATCGCGCCATGGCCGAAACGGGTTTGCACCATGTCCCGCAGGACAAATACCAGACCGCCCCAGGCAGACCAGATCACATCCAGGTGCGGAGCGGTAGAAAAGGCGAAGTTGATCAGCACGACGCTGCTGATGTAGGCAATCAGGAAGAACATGGGGCGAGGGACCTGTGAACAAGGGGCACAGGGTACTTCACATTTGGAAATATGTCGTCTGGGCGGGCCCTTTCGCGAGCAAGCCCGCTCCCACATTTTGAACGCATTCCTCCAAGATAAACGCAATCAAATGTGGGAGCGGGCTTGCTCGCGAAAGCGGTCTATCAGGCGCCGGACTTCCCCGGAATCATCCACACCAGCCCACTCGCCTTCGCCCGCTCATGGCACAACCCCAGCACTACCCGGCGCTCGGTATTGTCCATGCGACTCCAGCGGGTAATCTCTTCCACCGTGCGCTGGCATCCCGTGCAGATATCATCGTCATCCAGCGCACAAATGCTCACGCACGGCGAGGCGACGGGTCGTTCTACCGGGTTCATTCTTCCTGCTCAACCAGATCACGGGCATACCGCTGGGCGTTATGCACATAGTGCGCAGCGCTGGCCTCGAGCATTTTCTTCTGCACGTCGGTCAGTTCCCGCACCACCTTGCCCGGCGAGCCCATCACCAACGAACCATCGGGAATTTCCTTGCCCTCGCCGATCAGCGAATTGGCGCCGATGATGCAGTGCTTGCCGATCTTCGCCCCGTTAAGAATCACCGCATTGATGCCAATCAGGCTGTAATCGTCGACGGTGCAGCCATGCAACATGGCGTTATGGCCGATGGTCACGCCGGTGCCGAGGGTCAGCGGGTAACCCATGTCGGTGTGCATCACGCTGCCGTCCTGCACGTTGCTGTTCTTGCCGATCAGGATCAGTTCGTTGTCGCCGCGCAACACCGCGTTGAACCAGACGTTGGCGCCCTCCTCCAGTTTGACCTTGCCCACCAGCGTGGCATTGGGGGCCACCCAGCTGTTGGGATGGGTTTCGACTCGGGCGTCGCCCAGGCGGTATTTCATAGGTGGATCCTCACGGCAGGAACGATGGCCATCTGGCTCTTAGGTATTGATGAAGCTTTTCGGCGGTCGATGCAGGCTAATGTCGGCATCGTCATAGAGCAGATTGATCAGCTCGACGATCATGATCGCCGTCAGGCCCCAGATCTTGTATTCGCCAAACCGGTAACTGGGCACGTACCAACTGCGGCCCTGGTAATCGATACGGTGGGTATGTTCGCGCGGGTCCTGGCGAAAAAACTCCAGGGGCACGCTGAACACAGCGGCGATCTCGGCGTCATTGGCCAAGTATTCGACGTAATCGGGGATAACGCCTACATAAGGCGTGACACGGATACCGTGCAGGGAAATCAGCGGGCTCAACGGGCCGATGACTTCCACCAGGCCCGGCGGCAGGCCGATTTCTTCTTCGGCTTCGCGCAGCGCGGTGAATATCAGGTCGGGGTCTTCCGGGTCGCGGCGCCCGCCAGGGAATGCCACTTCGCCGCCATGGGTGGATAACCCGCTGGCGCGCAAGGTCAGGATCAGCTCGGGTTCGTCACTGCGGGTGATCGGCACCAGTACCGCCGCTTCCGGGAAACGACCGTCGGTCTCCAGCGTGCGTGGCGTATGATTGCTTACCCGGCGAAGTAGCTCGTCCAGCATGAGTCATCTCGGTCTGTTGGCTACCTTGCATCATGCACCAAACCTTGCGCACGCCCAACCCCAAAACCCTGGCCATGTCGCTAAACGACAACTTGCAGCCCATACCCGGTCACGCCAAGATAGGCGCACTCTCCAGGAACCCCAGCATGAACTTCTGCAGCCAGTGCGGTAAACCGGTCACCCAGCGCATTCCCGAAGGCGACGCACGCCTGCGTTATGTCTGCGATCACTGTCAGACCATTCACTACCAGAACCCCAATATCGTCGCGGGCACCGTACCGGTGTGGGGCGACCAGGTGCTGCTGTGCCGGCGCGCCATCGAGCCGCGCCTGGGTTTCTGGACCTTGCCCGCCGGCTTCATGGAGAACGGCGAGACCGTCGAGCAGGCCGCGATGCGCGAAACCCTGGAAGAAGCCTGCGCCCGGGTGCGCAACCTGAGCATCTACACCCTGATCGACGTGCCGCACATCAGCCAGGTGCACATCTTCTACCGGGCCGAACTGATCGACCTGGATTTTGCCGCCGGTCCCGAAAGCCTTGAAGTGCGCTTATTCGATGAAGCCGACATCCCTTGGTCCGAGCTGGCTTTCCGCACGGTCGGGCGTACCTTAGAATGCTTTTTTGCTGACCGCCGGCAACAGTCGTATCCGGTGCGCAGCGAATCGGTGCCGCCGCTGACCCAGTTGGCCAAATAACAATCCAGGCGGCACGTAGTCTTTTCAGGGGATACCGTTTCAATGCGTTGGTTGCTTGCTCTGATCTGCCTGTCGTTTGCCACGCTGTCGCCAGCCTCCACCCAAGTGATCCTGGGGGGCAAACCCGTCGAGAAAATCCTGGTGCTCAAGTCGGCCCATCAGTTGCAACTGATCAATGACGGCAAGCCCCTCAGGACCTACCGCATTTCCCTGGGCAAGAACCCCAAGGGCACCAAGCTGATGGAAGGCGACCGCCGCACCCCGGAAGGTTTCTACTGGATCGACTGGCGCAAGACCAGCGACCGCTTCAACCTGGCCATGCACATCTCCTACCCCAATATCAGCGATTCCGCGCGCGCCCGCCGCGAAGGGGTCAAGCCCGGCAGCATGATCATGATCCACGGCACCCCCGACGCCGAGGACTACCCCGAAGAGCTGTTCCACACCCTGGACTGGACCGACGGCTGCATCGGCATGCGCAATGTCGACATGCGCGAAGTCTGGAACCTGGTGAAAGACGGCACGATGATCGAGATTCGTCCGTAATTTCCTGCCCCTCGTAAAATAATTCAAAAAAAATTCCCGCCCCATGGGTGGCCTGCCGGTGAATACCAGTTCACCTCGGCAAGCTGCGCGCTTCTGCCTGAAATAAAGACCTCTCTAATACCACTTGAACTGGCGCACTATTAAGGCGCCCGCAAACGCTCGCCTGCACTGTTTTCGCTGCATTGACATGGTATTTAAGTGGTATTAGCTTGCGATCACTACCGGGCGACAACACTCCAATAACCGCATCGGAAACCGACACGATGAACCCCATCCTGGCCCTGCGCCCCGACGATAAACAATCGACGCCGCTGTATCTGCAACTGGCCCGCAACCTCGAAGCCGCGATTCATGCCGGCCAGTGGAAATCCGAGCAGGCTTTGCCGTCGGAACGTGCCCTCAGCGAGCAACTGAGCATTTCCCGGGTGACCGCCCGCAAGGCGCTGGAAGTGCTGTTCGAACAAGGTCTGATCCGTCGCAGCCAAGGCTCCGGAACCTTCATCACGCCACGCCTGGAACAACCGCTGTCGCGCCTCTCGGGCTTCAGCGAAATGCTCCGGCTCAAGGGCTTTGTGCCGACTTCCCAGTGGCTCGAGCGCGACATCACCCCGCCGACCCATGAAGAATTGATTCGCCTGGGCCTGTCACCCAGCGACAAAGTCGCGCGGCTCAAGCGTTTGCGTAAGGCCGACGACACGGTGATGGCGATTGAAATGACCGCCATGCCCGCCTCCGTCCTCCCCCACCCGCAGGCCATCGGCAACTCGCTCTACGAATACCTGGAAAGCATCGGCAAGCCCATCGTGCGCGCCCTGCAACACATCCAGGCGATCAACGCCTCGGACGAGTTCGCAGCCCTGGTGGGCATCGCCCCTGGCACCGCCATGCTGCTGATGACCCGGGTGGGCTACACCGCCGACAACACCCCGATTGAAATCACCGACACCTACTGCCGCAACGACTACTACGACTTCGTCGCAGAACTGCGCCGCCACGACTATTCCGCTGAACTGCGAATTTAGAGAACTGCCCATGTCCGAAGACAATATCCTCACGCCACACGGCTGGATTCGCGGCCGCCTGGTGCACCAGCACGGCAAGGTCACTGCCGTAGAAGGCAGCCCGTGCAACCCGGCTGACAACAACCTGCCGTACCTGCTGCCAGGCTTTATCGACCTGCACGTGCACGGCGGTGGCGGCAAAGACATCATGGAAGGCACCGACGCCTTCCACACCATCACCCGCACCCACGTGCGGTTTGGCACCACCTCGCTGCTGGCCACCACCATGACCGCGCCGGTGGATGAGATTTCCCGCGTGCTCGGCGAAATCGGCACCTATTGCGAAAGCCGCCCGACCGGCACCGCTCGTGTCCTGGGCGTGCACCTGGAAGGCCCCTACATCAATCCGGGAAAACTCGGCGCACAACCGAACTTCGCCCACACCGCCTTGATGGCCGAAGTCGAAGAATACCTGCGCCTGGCGCCGATCCGGGTGATCACCATTGCTCCGGAAATCGCCGGCCATGACGGCCTGATCCGCGCCCTCAGCGAACGTGGCGTGCGCATGCAGATCGGCCACACCCTGGGCAGCTATGAAGAAGGTGTCGCCGCCCTCGCCGCCGGGGCCACCAGCTTTACCCACTTGTACAACGCCATGAGCCCGCTGCATCACCGCGAGCCCGGCATCGTCGGCGCGGCCCTGGCCCACGCCAAATACGCCGAGTTGATTCCCGACCTGCTGCACGTGCACCCCGGTGCCATGCGCGTGGCGCTGCGCTCGATCCCGTGCCTGTACTGCGTCACCGATTCCACCGCCGCTGCCGGCATGCCCGACGGCGAATACAAGCTGGGCAGCCACACCGTGACCAAGTGCCTGGGCGGCGTCCGCCTTGCCGATGGAACGCTGGCCGGCAGCACCCTGACCATGGACCAGGCGCTGCGCAACCTGGTGAAGATCGGCCTGCCGATCAGCGAAGCCTCACAACGCCTGTCGCAATTTCCTGCGGACTACCTGGGCCTCGAAGAACGCGGTCGCCTGCAACCCGGCAGCTTTGCCGACTGCGTGCGCCTGGACCGCTCCCTGCACCTCACCGACGTAATGGTCGAAGGAGAAACCATTGACTTCAAAAATGCTTGAAGAGGCCCTGGCCTCCTGTGAGGCCGTCGAGGCTCAACTGCAACGCCTGGACCCGCTGCTGGTGGAAGTCGCCGGCCGCCTGCGTCGCCAGCCACCGCAAGTGGCGATGACCATCGCCCGTGGCAGCTCGGACCACGCCGCCAGTTACTTCGCCTACCTGACCATGCAACACCTGGGGATTCCGGTGGCGTCGCTGCCGATGTCGGTGGTGACCATGCTGCAATCGCCGCTCAAGGTCAGCGGGCAAGTGGCGTTCGGTTTCTCACAGTCGGGACAGAGCCCGGACCTGGTCAACAGCCTGCGCCTGTTGCGCAAGCGCGGCGCCTTGAGCATCTCGATGGTCAACGCCGAAGACTCGCCACTGGAAGCCGCCTGCGAATTCCATGTGCCGCTGTGCGCCGGGCCGGAACGCAGCGTCGCCGCCACCAAAAGCTTTATCGCGACCCTGAGCGCCAGCGCCCAGCTGATCGGCCACTGGAATCAGGAAGACGAGTTGCTGCAAGCCTGTAAGGCACTGCCCGAAGGTTTGCGTGAAGCCGCCAGGCAAGACTGGAGCCTGGCCATCGACGCCCTGCGCGACTGCCAGCAACTGATGGTGATCGGCCGTGGCGCCGGTTTTGCCATTGCCCAGGAAGCCGCGCTCAAGCTCAAGGAAACCTCGGCGATCCAGGCCGAAGCCTTCAGCAGCGCCGAAGTGCGCCATGGCCCGATGGCTCTGATCGATGACAACTACCCGCTGCTGGTCTTCGCCCCACGCGGCGCCGAACAAGCCGGCCTGCTGAGCCTGGCCGCAGATATGCGCCAGCGCGGTGCCCGCGTGCTGCTGGCCGCTCCCGATGACATCGCCGAGCGCGACCTGACTCTGAGCCGCGCCGAACACCCGGCCCTGGACCCGATCCTGGCGATCCAGAGTTTCTACGTGATGGCCGCCGGTTTGGCAGAGGCCCGGGGCATGGACCCGGACCAACCGCGTCACTTGAGCAAAGTGACCCGCACCCACTGAGTTGATTGCAGCGTTTTCCTGATGAGTACCGTGCCCATGTCCCACAATAATAAAGACCTCACCCTCAGCGCTCCCCTCAGTGGGCCGGTGCTGACCCTGGGCGACGTTCCCGACGAAGTGTTCGCCAGTGGCGCCATGGGCGACGGCATTGCCATCGACCCGCTCAACGATTGCCTGCACGCGCCGTGTGATGGCGTGATCATCCACGTCGCCCGCACCGGGCATGCGCTGACCATTCGCGCCGATAACGGCGCTGAATTGCTGATGCACGTGGGCATCGACACGGTGGAATTGAATGGCGAAGGCTTTGCGCTGCTGGTCAAGCAAGGTGCGCGCGTCAGCAAGGGCCAGGCACTGGTGCAGTTTGATCTGGACCTGATTGCGCGGCAGTGCAAAAGCCTGGTCAGCTTGATCATCCTGACCAACAGCGAGCTGTTTGAGCTACGGCCGATCACCTTGAAAACAGTGAAGGTCGGCGAGCCGCTGCTGCATGTGGTTGCACGGTTGGCCGGTGCAGCGAAAGTGATTGATGAGTCGGTCACCGAAGCCAGCGCGACTATTCGCATCACCCATCGTGGCGGCCTGCATGCGCGCCCCGCTGCCTTGATCCGCAAGACTGCACAGGCATTCAGCAGCCAGTCGCAGCTGCATTTCGCTGGCAAGTCGGCTTCGTGCGACAGCCTGATCGGCTTGATGGGCCTGGGGATTGGTGAGCAGGACGAGGTGCAGGTCACCTGTCGTGGCAAGGATTGTGAAGCGGCGCTGCAAGCACTGATCGCTGCGCTGTCGGTGGAAGTTGGCGAAGCGCATCACGCTCCAGTGGCCGTCGCCCCACGCCGCGCGAATACCGAAGCCGGAGTACTGCAAGGCGTGTGTGCCGCGCCGGGGTTGGTCTGCGGCCCGTTGTTCCGCCTGAACGGAATCGAGCTGCCGGTGGACCCGGGCAACAACGTGCCGGATGAACAATTGCAGCACCTGGACAGTGCCCTGGAACAGGTGCGTAGCGAAATCCGCCACACCCTGGACCAGGCCCGTCTGCGCAAGGATGTGGAGGAAGAAGAGATCTTCGCCGCCCACCTGGCCCTGCTGGAAGACCCTACGTTGCTGGAGGCCGCCACCGCCGCCATCGAACAGGGCAGCGCCGCCACTCACGCCTGGCGCGATGCGATCCAGGCCCAATGCGCGGTGCTGCTGGCACTGGGTAAACCGTTGTTCGCCGAACGCGCCAACGACCTGCGCGACTTGCAGCAACGCGTGCTGCGGGCGTTGCTGGGCGAGGCCTGGAATTTTGATTTGCCGGCCGGCGCTATCGTCTCGGCCCATGAGCTGACCCCATCGGATCTGCTGCAACTGAGCAATCAACACGCCGCCGGTATCTGCATGGCCGAAGGCGGCGCGACGTCTCATGTGGCGATTCTGGCGCGGGGTAAAGGCTTGCCGTGCGTGGTTGCACTGGGCACTGAATTGCTTGATGTGCCCCAAGGCCAACGCGTGGTGCTGGATGCCGCCAACGGCCGCCTGGAGCTGACGCCGGATGATGCGCGCCACGCCCAGGTTCACCAGTTGCGCGATGCACAGAAACTGCGGCGCCAACAGCAGCACGCGGAGGCTCAAGGCACCGCCAGCACTCAGGATGGCGTGCGTATTGAAGTGGCCGCGAATGTCGCCTCCAGCGCCGAAGCCCAACTGGCCTTCGAGAATAGCGCCGATGGCGTCGGCCTGCTGCGCACAGAATTTCTCTTCGTCGACCGCCGCACCGCGCCCGACGAGCAAGAGCAGCGCCAGGCCTACCAAGCCGTACTGGATGCCATGGGCGACAAATCAGTGATCATCCGCACCATCGACGTCGGCGGCGACAAGCAACTCGACTACCTGCCGCTGCCGTTCGAGACCAACCCGGTGCTGGGCCTGCGGGGCATTCGCATGGCCCAGGTACGCCCGGAACTGCTGGACCAGCAACTGCGTGCCCTTCTCCAGGTCAGCCCGCTGGAACGTTGCCGCATCCTGCTGCCAATGGTCAGCGAAGTCGACGAACTGCTGCACATTCGCCAGCGCCTCGATGAACTGTGCGCCGAGCTGGAACTGACCCAACGCCCGGAACTGGGGGTGATGATCGAAGTGCCCGCGGCGGCGCTGATGGCCGAACAACTGGCCGAGCACGCGGACTTTCTGTCCATCGGCACCAATGACCTATCGCAGTACACCCTCGCCATGGACCGCGACCACGCCGGCCTCGCCGCCCGGGTCGATGCCATGCACCCGGCGCTGTTGCGGCTGATCGCCCAGACGTGCATCGGCGCAGCCAAGCATGGGCGCTGGGTCGGTGTGTGCGGGGCGCTGGCGTCCGACCCGCTGGCCACGCCGGTGCTGATCGGTCTGGGCATCAGCGAGCTGTCCGTCAGCCCGCCGCAAATCGGAGAAATCAAGGACCGTGTCCGTCACCTGGACGCAGCCCAATGCCGGCAACTGAGCCAAAGCCTGCTTAACCTGAGCAGCGCCAAAGCCGTTCGCCAAGCCTGTCAACACCACTGGCCGCTGAGCTGAAAACAACAAGAATAGGGAGACACGCCGTGTACCAATATTTTATCGAAGGGCTGCAACGCCTGGGCCGTGCGCTGATGCTGCCGATCGCGATTCTGCCGATCGCCGGCCTCCTGCTGCGGCTGGGCGACACTGACCTGCTGAACATCGCGGTGATGCACGACGCCGGGCAGGCGATCTTCGCCAACCTGGCGCTGATCTTCGCCATCGGCATTGCCGTGGGTTTTGCCCGCGACAACAACGGCACGGCGGGCCTGGCAGGCGCCATCGGTTACCTGGTGATGGTCTCCACCCTCAAGGTGATGGACGCCAGCATCAACATGGGCATGCTCGCGGGCATCGCCAGCGGCTTGATGGCCGGTGCGCTGTATAACCGCTTCAAGGACATCAAGCTGCCGGAGTACCTCGCATTCTTTGGTGGGCGACGGTTTGTGCCGATCGTCACCGGGTTCTCCGCAGTGGCGCTGGGGGTGATCTTTGGTTTGATCTGGCCACCCGTGCAGCAAGGCATCAACAGCTTCGGCGTGCTGCTGATGGAAAGCGGCAGTTTTGGTGCGTTCGTGTTTGGCGTGTTCAACCGCCTGCTGATCGTCACCGGCTTGCACCATATCCTCAACAACATGGCGTGGTTTGTGTTCGGCACCTTCACCGACCCGACGACCGGCGCGGTAGTGACCGGCGACCTGACTCGCTATTTTGCCGGCGACCCGAAAGGTGGGCAGTTCATGACCGGCATGTTCCCGGTAATGCTGTTCGGCCTGCCGGCGGCGTGCCTGGCGATGTACCGCAATGCACTGCCGGAGCGGCGCAAGATCATGGGCGGGATTTTCCTGTCGATGGCGCTGACCTCGTTCCTGACCGGGGTCACCGAGCCGATCGAATTCGCCTTCATGTTCCTCGCGCCGTTCCTGTACCTGGTGCATGCGCTGCTGACCGGGTTGTCGATGGCGATCACCAACATGCTCAACATTCACCTGGGCTTTACCTTCTCCGGTGGGTTTATCGACATGGTGCTGGGTTGGGGTAAATCCACCAACGGCTGGTTGGTATTCCCGGTTGGGCTGGCGTATGCGGTGATCTACTACAGCGTGTTCAACTACTGCATCCGTCGCTTCAATTTGAAGACGCCCGGGCGTGAGGATATTCAGGTGGTGCAGGCTGAGGCCATGACTGATAACCAGCGGGCCGGCGCTTACATTCGCGCGCTGGGTGGTGCGGAGAATCTACTGAGTGTGGGTGCTTGCACGACGCGTCTGCGGCTGGACATGGTGGATCGCAACAAGGCGGTGGATGCCGAGTTGAAGGCGCTGGGTGCGATGGCGGTGGTTCGACCGGGTAATGGCGGGAGTTTGCAGGTGGTGGTCGGGCCGATGGCGGACAGCATTGCCGATGAGATTCGGTTGGCGATGCCTTCGTATGTTGGCGTCACTCCGGTCGCTGCTGCACCGGTTGAGAAGAGCACGCCAGTGAACGTGCATGAGGCCGAGAAATGGCTGAGTGCGCTGGGCGGTCGGGCCAATGTTTTGCAATTGGATGCGGTGGCGATGACGCGGCTGCGGGTGGAGTTGGGGGATGGTTCGGTGTTGTCGGAATCTCAACTGACGGCGCTGGGTTGCCAGGGTGTGAGCCAGCTTGAGAGTGGGGTTTGGCACTTGCTGATTGGTGACAAGGCTTCGGGGTTGGGTGAGGCGTTGGAGCGGTTGGTCAGTGGCCGTGAGGTTGGGGTAAAAGCCTGAATCTTTGCTGAGCATCAGGGCCTCTTCGCGAGCAAGCCCGCTCCCACATTTTGATCGGTGCCCGTCATGGCAACGCGGTCAAATGTGGGAGCGGGCTTGCTCGCGAATGGCCGTGACAGGCAACAAAAAACCCGCTGACCAAACTGGCCCAGCGGGTTTCTTGTTTTGCAGCCAGCGAATCAAAAATCCGCCAACTGCCACACCTCATACGCCGGTGCCTCATACGGATGGCTCAGTTTCAACGCAGCCACCACAGCCACGATCAACTCATCTGCCACCACCAGCTCAACCTTCCATTCTTCAACCACTTCAACCTGCCCCACCTGCCCGATAAACGGCTGGCTGCCGTCCATCGCGCGGAATTGGCCCTGGCCCAGTACCTGCCAGGCGCAGCTGTCGTAGTTGCCGATGCGCCCGCCGCCGGCTGCGAAGACGGCGGCTTTCACCGTCTCCACGTGGCTGTCGGGCACAAAGAAGCTGAGCTTGTACACCGACTTAGTTCACCCAGACGCGAGCGTTACGGAACATGCGCATCCACGCGCCGTCTTCGTTCCACTCTTCCGGGCGCCACGAGTTCTGCACGGCGCGGAACACACGCTCCGGGTGCGGCATCATGATGGTGACGCGACCGTCGCGGCTGGTCAGCCCGGTGATCCCGCGCGGCGAGCCGTTCGGGTTGGCCGGGTAGCCTTCGGTGACCTTGCCGTGGTTGTCGACGAAACGCAGGGCCACGGTACCGGACAGGTCGGCTTCCAGCAGTGCTTCTTCGCTGGCGAACTCGGCATGGCCTTCACCGTGGGCGATGGCGATTGGCATGCGCGAACCGGCCATGCCCTGCAGGAAGATCGAGTTGGATTCCTGTACCTGGACCATCGCAACCCGCGCTTCGAACTGCTCGGATCGGTTACGCACAAAGTGCGGCCAGAACTCGCTGCCCGGGATCAGTTCGCTGAGGTTGGACATCATCTGGCAACCGTTGCACACACCCAGGGTGAAGCTGTCGTTACGCTCGAAGAAACCCTGGAACGCGTCACGGGCACGGCTGTTGAACAGGGCCGACTTGGCCCAGCCTTCACCGGCACCCAGTACGTCGCCGTAGGAGAAACCACCGCAGGCAACCAGGCCTTTGAACTCATTGAGGTCGACGCGACCGGCGAGGATGTCGCTCATGTGCACGTCGATCGCATTGAAGCCGGCACGGTCGAACGCCGCCGCCATTTCCACCTGGCCGTTGACGCCCTGCTCACGCAGTACGGCCACTTGTGGGCGGATGCCTTTCTTGATGTAAGGCGCGGCGATGTCCTGGTTGACGTCGAAGCTGAGCTTGGTGCTCAGGCCCGGATTGTCTTCTTCCAGGATCACGTCGAATTCCTGCTCGGCGCAGTCGGCGTTGTCGCGCAGGCGCTGGATCTGGTAGCTGGTCTCGGCCCACTGGCGTTGCAGCAAGCGGCGCTGGCCTTCAAACACGGTTTCGCCGTTGAAGACGATGTTGATTTCACCGTTGTTGATCGGCTGGCCAATCACGGCCACGCAGTCGCCCAGGCCAGCGGCGCTGAACTGTGCGAGTACGTCCGGGGTTGCGTCCTGGCGAACCTGGATCACGGCGCCCAGCTCTTCGTTGAACAGGATTGCTGCGATGTCGGCGGAAGTTTCTGCCAGGCCATCGAGGTTCAGGCTCAGGCCGCAGTGACCGGCGAAGGCCATTTCCACGGCGCTGGTCAGCAAACCACCGTCGGAACGGTCGTGGTAAGCCAGCAGGTGGCCGTCGGCGTTCAGGCCCTGGATCACGGCGAAGAAAGCTTTCAGGTCTTCGGCGTCGTCGACGTCCGGGGCCTGCTTGCCGAGCTTGCCGTGCACCTGGGCGAGGATCGAGGCGCCCATGCGGTTCTGACCGCGACCGAGGTCGATCAGGATCAGGTCGGTGGTGCCCTTGTCCATGCGCAGTTGCGGGGTCAGGGTCTGGCGAATGTCGGTGACTGGCGCAAAGCCGGTAACGATCAGCGACAGCGGCGAGGTGACGCTCTTGTCCACGCCTTCATCGTTCCAGCGGGTGGCCATGGACATGGAGTCCTTGCCCACCGGAATGGTGATGCCCAGCTCAGGGCACAGCTCCATGCCGACCGCTTTCACGGTGTCGTACAGGCGCGCATCTTCACCCGGGTGACCGGCAGCGGACATCCAGTTGGCCGACAGCTTGATGTCGGAGATCTTGGCAATACGCGACGCTGCGATGTTGGTCAGGGTTTCGCCGATGGCCATGCGGCCCGATGCCGGGGCGTCCAGCAGCGCCAGCGGAGTGCGTTCGCCCATGGCCATGGCTTCACCGGTGTACACGTCGAAGCTGGTGGCGGTGACGGCAACGTCAGCCACCGGGACCTGCCACGGGCCGACCATTTGATCACGGGCAACCAGACCGGTGATGGTGCGGTCGCCGATGGTGATCAGGAAGCTTTTGCTGGCAACGGCCGGGTGGTGCAGGACGCGCTCCACGCAGTCGGCGATGGCCAGGGTCGACGGGTCGAAATCGTCGCCCAGTTCGTTTTCACGCACGGCCGAACGGTGCATGCGCGGGGCTTTGCCCAGCAGCACTTCCAGCGGCATGTCCACCGGGCTGTTGCCGAAGTGGCTGTCGGTGACCGTCAGTTGCGGCTCGGCAGTGGCTTCGCCGACTACCGCAAACGGGCAGCGCTCGCGCTCGCAAATCGCCTGGAAGCGTTCGAAGTCTGCAGGACCTACCGCCAACACGTAGCGTTCCTGGGATTCGTTGCTCCAGATTTCGTGCGGGGCCATGCCCGGCTCGTCGTTTGGAATGTTGCGCAGTTCAAAACGGCCGCCACGGTCGCCATCGTTGACCAGTTCCGGGAAGGCGTTGGACAAGCCACCTGCGCCGACGTCGTGGATGAAGCTGATGGGGTTCTTGTCACCCAGTTGCCAGCAACGGTCGATGACTTCCTGGCAACGGCGTTCCATCTCAGGGTTTTCACGCTGTACGGAAGCGAAGTCCAGGTCGGCCGAGCTGGTGCCGGTGGCCATGGAGGAAGCGGCGCCGCCACCCAGGCCGATCAGCATCGCCGGGCCACCGAGGACGATCAGCTTGGAGCCGACCAGAATCTCGCCTTTCTGTACGTGTTCGGCGCGGATGTTGCCCATGCCGCCGGCCAACATGATTGGCTTGTGGTAACCGCGCACTTCATCGCCACGCGGGGTGGTGATGGATTGCTCGAAAGTACGGAAGTAACCGGTCAGGGCCGGACGCCCGAATTCGTTGTTGAACGCGGCGCCGCCCAGCGGGCCTTCGATCATGATGTCCAGCGCGGTGACGATGCGCTCAGGCTTGCCGTACGGCACTTCCCACGGCTGTTCGAAGCCCGGGATCTGCAGGTTGGACACGGTGAAGCCGGTGAGGCCGGCCTTTGGCTTGGCGCCACGACCGGTTGCACCTTCGTCGCGAATCTCGCCGCCGGAACCGGTGGCAGCGCCCGGGAACGGGGCAATCGCGGTCGGGTGGTTGTGAGTCTCGACTTTCATCAGGATATGCACCGGCTCTTGCACCGCACCGTACTGGCGGGTTTCAGGGTCCGGGAAGAAACGGCCGGCGACAGAGCCGACGATGACCGAGGCATTGTCCTTATAAGCCGACAGAACGCCTTCGCTGTGCATCACGTAGGTGTTCTTGATCATGCCGAACAGGCTTTTTTCCTGGCTCTGGCCGTCGATGTCCCAACTGGCGTTGAAGATCTTGTGGCGGCAGTGCTCGGAGTTCGCCTGGGCGAACATCATCAGTTCGATGTCGTGCGGGTTGCGCTTCAGACCGATGAAGGCGTTGACCAGGTAGTCAATTTCGTCTTCGGCCAGGGCCAGGCCCAGCTCGGTGTTGGCGGTTTCCAAGGCGGCACGGCCACCACCGAGCACGTCAATCGCGGTCAGCGGCTTGGGTTCGGCGTGGCTGAACAGACCGGCGGCCTGTTCCAGCTGGCTGACGATGATCTGGGTCATGCGGTCGTGCAGGCTGCTGGCGATCAGCTCGGCCTCGGCCTCGCTGAACTGGCCTGCTACATAGAAGGCAATCCCGCGTTCCAGGCGCTGGATTTTGTCCAGGCCGCAGTTGCGGGCGATGTCGCTGGCCTTGCTCGACCAGGGCGAGATGGTGCCGAACCGTGGCAGGACCAGGAACAAGCGGCCGTTAGGCTCTTGAACAGGAACGCTGGGACCGTACTTCAGAAGGCGCGCCAGCACTTGCTGTTCGTCGGCGGTCAAAACGCCAGTAACGTCGGCGAAGTGAGCAAATTCAGCATACAAGCCACTGACAGAAGGTACCTTCTGGCTCAGTTGCTCAAGGAGTTTGCTGTGGCGAAAGGCAGAAAGGGCAGGAGCGCCGCGCAGGATCAACATCTTCGGGACAGCCTCGGGAAGGGGGTGTGCTTTGAGGCCGTGCATTCTAGCGTAAACCGTCGCCAACGGCACCCGAAACGGCACCAGTGGCCGCAGCCGGACGTCAGTTGGCATAAATCGCACGATATCATATGGCCACACAGGCTATTCCGGGCAGTTATTTTAACCGTCACAATCGGCTGCCAAGCCCCGTTTCTGCGGGCTGCAGCCAAGGTTTACGGGCGCTAGCAGACAAGTGCCCCGCTGTCGAGATATGGCGCCGAGGGTCCTTTGCGTATACTGCGCAGATGTTCTCCCCTACTGCTTTACGCCCGCGATGCGCCAAATGGCTCTTCGTTACCGGACTCTTCCTGCTGCTCAGTGCGTGTGTGGATAAACCCAACACGCTCGAGCGAATCAAGGAGGATGGCGTATTGCGGGTGGTCACCCGAAACAGTCCGGCCACTTATTTCCAGGACCGTAACGGCGAAACCGGCTTCGAATACGAACTGGTGAAACGTTTTGCCGACGAGTTAGGGGTAAAGCTCGAGATCGAGGCGGCCGACAACCTGGATGACCTGTTCTCGCAGATCGGCAAACCCAACGGCCCGGTACTGGCCGCCGCCGGCCTGGTCAGCAGTGAGCAGCGTCGCCAGCAAGTGCGTTTCTCCCACCCTTATCTGGAAGTCACCCCGCAGATCATCTACCGCAACGGCCAGTCCCGGCCGACCACCGCGGCAGACCTGGTGGGCAAGAAGATCATGGTGCTCAAGGGCAGCACCCACGCCGAGCAACTGGCGCAGCTGAAAAAACAGTTTCCCGGGATTGAATACGAAGAGTCCGACGCCGTTGAGGTGGTCGACCTGCTGCGCATGGTGGATGAGGGCCAGATCGACCTGACCCTGGTGGACTCCAACGAAGTGGCGATGAACCAGGTGTACTTCCCCAACGTGCGGGTGGCCTTTGACCTCGGTGACGCCAGCCATCAGGCCTGGGCGGTCGCCGCCGGTGAAGACAACAGCCTGCTCAACGAGGTCAACAACTACCTCGACAAGGTGGAAAAGAACGGCACGCTGCAACGCCTGAAAGATCGCTATTACGGGCACGTCGATGTACTCGGCTACATGGGCGCCTACACCTTCGCCCAGCATCTGCAACAGCGCCTGCCCAAATACGAGAAACACTTCCGGGCCTATGCCAAGGAAGAAAAGGTCGACTGGCGCCTGCTGGCGGCCATCGGCTACCAGGAATCACTCTGGCAGCCGGCGGTGACCTCCAAGACCGGCGTGCGCGGCCTGATGATGCTGACCCAGAACACGGCGCAGGCCATGGGCGTGTCCAACCGCCTGGACGCCAAGCAGAGCATCATGGGCGGCGCCAAGTACCTGGCCAAGATCAAGGATGAGCTGGACGACAAGATTGCCGAGCCGGACCGCACCTGGTTTGCCCTGGCGGCGTACAACGTCGGCACCGGCCATTTGGACGACGCGCGCAAGCTGGCCGAAAAAGAAGGCCTGAACCCGAACAAGTGGCTGGACGTGAAGAAAATGCTGCCGCGCCTGTCGCAGAAGCAGTGGTACAGCAAGACGCGTTATGGCTATGCCCGTGGCGGTGAGCCCGTGCATTTTGTGGCGAACATCCGGCGTTACTACGACATTCTGACGTGGGTGACGCAGCCGCAGCTGGAAGGCAACCAGGTGGTCGAAGGCAACCTGCATGTGCCGGGTGTGGACAAGACCAAGCCGACGGAAGAAACCCCGCAGCTGTAATCCCCCGATTCTCCAAACACCACAAAACCAATGTGGGAGCGGGCTTGCTCGCGAAGGCGGTGGTTCAGCCAGCACATG
>NZ_JACAOM010000265.1:0-397 GCF_013386245.1 Pseudomonas sp. 21615526
AGCAAGGTATGTGACAGCCCCTACACAAACTAATCCGGTAGAAAGAGAGGGCTTGTGGCGAGGGAGCTTACTCCCGCTGGGGTGCGAAGCGCCCCCAAACAATGGGCCTGCTACGCAGTCCAGCGGGAGCAAGCTCCATCGCCACAGCAAGCGCCCTCGTCACAGGGTCACCGCGTGTCATCGAAATAGGGAGCCGCGATGTTCGATCTACTCAACTTCAGCGAACAAGGCTGGGGCAATGCACTGCTCAAAGGGCTTTGGATGACCCTGCAGATCTCCGCCGGCTCGTTTGCGGTGGGGCTGCTGATCGGCCTGGTGGTGGCCTGCGCCAAGCTCAGTGCACCGCGCGAAACACCGTGGTGTAGCCGCGCATCAGCATGGCTATCGGGCGCGGTGC
>NZ_JACAOM010000266.1:0-655 GCF_013386245.1 Pseudomonas sp. 21615526
TCTGCACGCAGGGTGGCGGGTGGCAGGCTGGCGTTGGTGGAGGCGCCTTGGAGGGCGTCGTCAATGGACAGGCTGACAGGGCCGGGATGGGCGCTCAGCATGGTGTCGAAGGCTTGGCGCAGGGCTTGGGGTAGCTGTTGTAGTGTCGAAACCGTCGCGTGATCTTTCATGACGTTGGCGGCTATCGTTTCGGGCTGGGCGTTACTGATGACCAGCAGCGCGCAGGCGTCCTGGTGCGCGGTGGCGAGGGCTCCCAGGGCTGAGGGGATGCCCAGGGGGCCCGTGAGTACGACGGCCATGGGGCGACCGCACGCACGGTAGTAGCCGTCGGCGAGGTGCACGGCGCTGTGGGCCTGGATGACGTGGATAAAGGGGATGTCGGTGCCCGGGGTCAGCAGCGCTTCCACCAGGGCCCGGGCGCCGTCGCCCGGGGGCCCGGCTACGTAGTCGACACTGTTGGCCTTGAGTGCCTTGGCGATGATTTGGCCACCTGTGAATTTCACTCGATACTCCAGCGAATGCGCGGCGTCTGGGCCGGGATCAGGCTTGGAGTATTCGCCTGGTGCGGGGTGGGCTCAATTTCGCACCTTGGGTAAAAGAGACGCAGATTGACGCAGATATTGGGGCTCACTACAGCACAGCGGCCTGCAGGCCG
>NZ_JACAOM010000032.1:0-71367 GCF_013386245.1 Pseudomonas sp. 21615526
GTGGGGAAGATCGGGGGGCGGTTGGAGTTGTATAACCGGGAGGTGGGTGGGTTGTGTGCGCGGTTGAGTTTTAGCGAGAGGGCTGCTTGAAAAGGCCGTCGTTATAAGCACGGCTTTCATCGCAAGGCTACGGTGCTGTGCTGAATAAATGCGGATGTTCTGCCTGAAATGCTTTGAAAGTCTTGTACTTCCAGCGGTCGCCGCCCGGGTCTTCATCCGATGAACTGACCTCGCCGAAATACCAATGCTCTGACTCGAACTGTTCTCCGTCCTCATCTTCGTGGATGAAGTGAAAACCCACCTCGTGTAGGCCTGGGGGGATGATCAACCCCCATTCGTTTGCAAGGCTTCTGCCCGTTATTCGGGTTTGACGAAAGTAGTCGTAGTCGAAGGGCAGAATAGCGCCGAGGTAGCGGCTTTTATCGATGTAGACGCAGACTTCGCTTGAGAACATGTCGGGCACCAGAATGGCTGCTACGATCCAGCATTCAGGTGTTTCATCGGGCCGGGCTTGAATCAGGTGCGCGGCCGCGTTGATCAATTGCTGAGCGCAGTGTGCCTGGATCGCCGGGGTTGTTTGCTTGCCTTCGACCAAGGTTTCTATGACGGGGATTTTGAAATTTTCAAATCCTCGCCTCACTGGGAAGTCTTCTAAAAACCAGCCTTCGAAACTATCTGCCCATCGGCTTATTGCGCGCAAGCGCCTGGGGATGTTGCGGAGTTTTTTGTCTGAAAGTGCAAGACGACGCATAGGGTATGAATACTCTTGGTTTGCTTCTGTTTGTGAGGCCCGGGCTTATTCTTGATCACCAGGACTTTCTATAATCGAGAGCGAGAAAGTAGTCACTTTCCGACGAAATAATTTTGTGGCTGAAGAGCGGCTGTATAGTTAATAGCCATTCTTCACGCAGCTGGAACATTCCGTTGTTAATGTCGTCTTCAACGGACAGTCTGAGCGAGTCGACAACGGTATAGTCCTCGCCCAAGTCTGCGGAGCGCTCTATTCCTAAACCAAGCTCTGTCGACTTATCGAACCATTCCAGTCTTAATTTCAGTCCCATATGCCCTCACAAAAATTTTTTGATATTTCGTTTTTTCTTAGGCTTTTTCAGCCGTTCACCAGTTATGTGGTTGAACGCCCCCAAGTGACTGCCATCGCTTGCTCTATACGCCTCTAGTTCGCCGTGCTGCGAGTCCCACTCGTAAATTATCCGTCCTTTGTCATCAATCCAGCGCTCTCTAAGCCCTGCCCCACCTTGCTTTGGGGTCTTGGGTTTTGCCTTGCTCAGGTTTAGGAAACCGGTGATTTCGTCTGTGCCGGGAGCGGAATGGTATTTGTGATCGCCCGCCCTAACGCTAACCACCACATACAGCGGCCGAACCCTCGACTTCACCGGAAACACCAGAATAAAATCCCGATACTCCGGCGGATAAATCGGGTTCACCAGAATCTGTTTGGCCGCCTCCGTCGGCGGATAAATCCACATCACCGGCGCTTGCGGTGCAGCCTCCAATGCCGGTATGCCAAGGGTGTCGCCAGGATCAATGGCCGGCGTCCAAATCAGCTCCACACCCTCGCCAAGATCCGCCACGAACTGACTATCACGACTCTGAAACTGCACCACATCGATCATCTGCCAGTCGGTATTTTTACCGGTGTAAAACCCATACCCCTTGAGCGTCCCGTCGTCGCGTTGCTCGATATGCAAGCGCATCCGCGAGCGGGCTTTTTGCAGGTTACGAAGCTGCTCTTCGCTATAGAGCGCACTGTCGCCAAGCTCCGATGGCCAAGCCAGCGCCACCAGCCCTGCAAGCAAGCTCCCCGCTGCGGCGCCGACCGCCGCAGCCGAGGACTCCAATGCCGCTGTGCGCAATACAAGCTGGCCAAGCCCTACGGGCAGGGCACTACCACTGATTTTCCTGAGGGACACGCCGCCGTGGCTGTCCATCTCCCGCCCGCCTAACAGCGTGAAGTGGCCGTAGTCCTTGATCAGCTCAAGCGGCACATAGCCGGTGGGATTGTTGTAGCTGATGATCCCGTCGGGCAACTGGCACGACTTGGCGAATACGTGGCCTGGAATCCTCGCGGGTTCAGGCGATGGCGGGGGAGGCGCTTCATACAAATCAATGAACGGTGAATTCGAAATCTGCTTAGGCTGCGGAGTCAGGATTCGCCGCTTCAGCTGCTCTTCTTCGGTAATTGGATACGCGCGCTCTGTCATGACGACTCACTTCCCTGTGCAAGGAAGCGAGCCTATGAGAGCGGAGAAGAACCTGAAATTCTCGCTGTTCGATGGGAGGTGTGGGAAATGTCATCAGATCAACAGCGACAATCGCGTCCCACGCTGCAGGCCGCAAAGTACGACGAGTAAGTAGATTCGTCCCCTGTGCTCCTTTACTGACGAACAGCTCACTGACTAGCGGTCGTTTCGTTTATTGCGATTTTCGTTTATTTCGTCTAGCGTTGATCTCACTCAGTTGAGTATTTGCCGGAGCGAAATCATGATTGCCAGCCATCTCCCCAAAACCGTCCTGCCGTTGGAAAAGGAAGTCGAAGCCGCCGTACAAGGCCAGCGAGCGTTGGCGTCTCTACTATCGACCAAGTTTGAGACCCAGCGTATCGACATTTTCGACAAGGAAGACAAGCCTCATACGCTGGTGCTACCTACCTCAGCGCTGCGCCTGCTGGTCGATATTTTGGGTGAGTTGGCCATTGGTAATGCCGTAAAGGTTGTGCCGGTCCACGCTGAACTGACTTCCCAGGAAGCTGCCGACATGCTCAATGTGTCGCGACCGCATTTGGTCAAGATGCTGGAAGAGGGCGCTATTCCATTCACCAAAACCGGACGGCATCGGCGGATACGGTTTTCTGATTTGATGGCGTTCAAGCAGCGGCGTGAGGATGAAAGTCAGGAGGCGATGGATGCGTTGGCGCAGCAGGCGCAGGAGTTGGGAATGGGGTATGAGGGATGAGGTGTTCGCCTTTTACTGCGGTATACGACGCCTGTGTTCTCTACCCTGCGCCACTCAGGGACTTGCTTATGTGGCTTGGCCTTTCGGGGCTTTTTCGAGCGCGATGGACTAATCAGATTCATGAAGAGTGGAAGCGAAATGTGCTCAAGAATCGACCTGACTTAACGGTAGCTCAAATGGATTGCACTTCGGCGCTGATGGACATGGCGATACCGGATGCTCTGGTGACGGGGTACGAGGATCTTTGTTCGAGCCTGGATTTGCCTGATCCTGATGATCGTCATGTGCTCGCGGCGGCGATCAGGAGTAAGGCCGAGGTTATCGTGACCTTCAACTTGAAGGATTTTCCAGCGCGGGTGTTGGACGCGTACGACATTGAAGCGATGCATCCGGATGACTTTGTTTCGGATCTTTGGGATTTGGATCAGGCAGCTGTGTTGGCTGCGGCGCAGAAGCAAAGGCGATCGCTGAAGAGGCCGCCGATGGATGCGGGGAATTACCTGGAGATGTTGATGCGGCAGGGGTTGGTGCAGACGACTAAGTTTCTTGGGCCTTATGAGGTGATGTTGTAGCGATTGTGTCAGATGGGCTGCATCTGCCGGTCAGATGTTTCTTGGCATATCTGGAGTAAATAGATCTGCCCCCTAAGTTTCTGACCCCTAAGTTTCTAATGTTGAGATTGATTTCACTCGTGACAGGCGAGGTAGAGCGACGCATTTTTTGGAAGAACCTGTGACGTGAGGTTTTCAATGACCTTGATCTGATTTGCTGTAAGCAGATAGTCGTAAACGCCGTCACTCTCTGTCTGCCAACCCATGATGGTGCGCAAATCTTCAGCTTTCACATTGAGGGAGATTTCAGCTGAAATGTTGTCGATACTTATAGGCACAACGTATATCAAGTGCTTCACGGCTTTACTCTTTTCAAGTCATCTGTGTCTTTAGTTTCTTCACCCTTTATCGGATCGAAATTCGCCGCTTCAGCTGTTCTTCTTCGCTAATTGGATACGCGCGCTCTGTCATGGCTGCTCACTTCCCTGTACAAGGAAGCGAGCCTATGAGAGCGGAGGCGAACCTGAAATTCCCGTTGTTCGATGGTGTGCGTGGGAAAACTCACTTTCTGAATGGGTGCTCACCTCCTAATCAGGTGTAGGAAGCTTCCAGTTCGCGTGCAGGCGTCGAAAAACCGATGTGTCGATATGCTAGGGTCATGCGCCATAACCGATAGGGATAAGGCGAGTGCCTGCCCTCAGTGGAAATTGGACAGGACGCCAGTTGATGATTTATGAAGATGTAGACCCGCAACTACTTGCCTTTTTGCATGACCCTATGGCGAACACGACTGCCCTCCCGCCAGCTGGCAAACGTCTCACCTGGCGCAGTCGAATGCTTTACAAAATACCCGCACTGCGTCGGCTGATTTGTCCCGAACAGGTTCAGGCAATACTCTGGGAGAAACTTAAGGCAAACCTGGAGCAGGCCCGACAATCGCTGCCGCAGTATCTCTTCGAAGACAACATACCGCTCAACCCTAATACGGTGCACCGGTTCACAGATCAACTGGGTAGCTATTTCAGGATTGAGGTGGCGTCTGCAGGTCATGGTGCGTCATCAGCGTCGGGAAGTGATACGTACGCTGATTTTAGTAAAGCCTACACATGGGCGGCGCTTGAATATACGTGCAACAGGATTGCCGAAAACCTGCAGCTGCGAGCCGTACATAACTTATCCATCCTGAAGAATGCTAACTTGTGGTTGTGTTATTACCTCAGTGAAATCTATTTTCTCATGGGGCATGGGCTTCTGACTGCCAGGTTGGTTGGGAGCACTCTTCACATTGTACCTACCGCGAAACTACAGCGACGGATCAAGGGGTATTGGTTGGCGGAGGTTACTGAGGCTAATTCTAAAATCAGTGATACACGCACATTGTATGACATGGCGGAACTGTTGCAGAAATATGGCCGTTTGAATCCGGATTTGCGTGGGCTTCTGGTGGATCAGACTCTCGATAAATGCCTGTCTATACATTCGGAGTACTTGTCCGCCGCCATGACACGGCATCCCAAGTATCATTACTTGCGAGAAATAGTCGATTTTGCCGTTCACCTGGAGCTGCGTGTGATGTCGGGCGAACGTACAACCGATGAAGCTTACCTGAGGACTATTGTCAGTCCTGCCACGGTGGATATGATCAACAGTGCCTTGGCCGGACGCGCACCAACGTTGGACTCCGCCAGCAGTTTCATAGAATACAAGGGCGGCGTTTATGTGCGGGGAGCGCTGAACTTTAAGTATGGGTTGAGAAAATTCGTCAGGTACTTGCTAGGTACCGCAACCATCAATGGGAAAGAGGCGGACTTTGGCCAACTGCTCGGAGCCGGCTTCGAAAAAGATTACGTTTTAAATTACATTAAAAAACTCAACGATCCACGTCTGGAAGTGTTTGGGGAATTCAAGCCGGGCAATAATGCGAAAATCAAGGGGTATGATATTGATTTGGTGGTTCGGGACCTAGAGGATGATATTTATTACTTTATTCAGGTTAAATATCAATTATCGGAAATTCCAACCTATCTTTCGGAGCAGTGCCAGCTATTTCTTAATGCTAATTTTCGTACCGGCTTTGTCAGGCAGTTGGCCGTGCTAAGGGACACTATTTCCGATGAAAGTATTCGCCAGAAACTGAGCCAGCATGGCCTGGCCGGTGCTCACGCAGGTAATAGTCACTTTGTATTGTTGCACAATATCCCCTTCCTGAACTTTTATGAACTGGATGGTATTTTCTTTTATGAGTGGAATCTGCTTCGGAATATTCTACGTGATGGGCGGGTGCAGGTTCGAAAAGATCAACACATTACCGAAGAGCGAGTGTTGAGCAAACCACGGATGCATCGGCCTCAGGAGATGGTAGACGCTTACTTCAACCAGTCGCAGAGCGGAAGGCAGATGACCGAGCACTATGATGTCTATTGCAGGGCTAATACGCGCTTTGTTTTCGATGAGCTGGACGTGATCTGCAAACTGTTATGACGTCCAGTGGTTTGCCCCTGAGCGGGCGTGATTGTTTAGGTCCGATCACGGGCAAGGCTGGCTTCTTCAATGGTTTTTTCAGGTAGTCCTGAGCAGCGCATTGGTTCAAAGCACATGCCGGGAAATCACCCTCGATATCTCAACAATCGACGTCTTCCCCGTGAACTCAAACTTCACTTTCCCCACCGCCGAAAAGTAAATCTCCAACTCCGAATCCAGGTCAAAGGTCCCCGAGGTTTCCACCGAATACGCGACGATATTTTTATACGGCAGGGACGTGAAATCCTTTTTGCTGCCGGTAATTCCCTGCACGTTCACCGCGATGATGCGCTTGGTGGTGAACACCACGCCGTCGCGCATGGCCTTGTAGGAATCGATGACCTGCTCATCATCCAGCAGCAATGACGAAACGCGCTCGGCGTATTCGTTGTTCTGCTTGAGCTTGAAGAAGCCTTTGTTGTTGAAGTCGATCATGTGCCTTTCCTTGGGTGAGTGGTGCAGCAGATGCCGGTACCGGTGTATGACGTTTTGCTCGCGGATCTGTATCTAACGGCGTTCCTTTTATCGACCTACCATGGCGCCAACAACCCGCCGGCCATCACAAGGTTTTACGTCGTCAAGGAGCCACACCATGCCCGAACACTCCAGCCTGCTTGCCTACGGCCTGATCTCGCTCGGCATGGTGCTGACGCCCGGCCCGAACATGATTTACCTCATTTCGCGGTCGATCTGCCAGGGGCGATTGGCCGGGCTGATTTCCCTGGGCGGCGTTGCGATGGGTTTTGTCGTCTATATGTTCTGCGCGGCATTGGGTATCACCGCGTTGGTGATGGCGGTTCCCTATGCCTACGACGCGCTGCGGCTCGGCGGGGCGCTGTATCTGGTTTACCTGGCCTGGCAGGCGGTGAAGCCGGGTGGCCGGTCGCCCTTCCAGGTGCGGGACTTGCCCAAGGACAGCCCGCGCAAGCTGTTCATGATGGGCTTTGTCACCAACCTGCTGAATCCCAAAGTGGCAGTGATGTATCTGTCGTTGCTGCCCCAGTTTATCGACCCCAACGGGCACGCCAGTGTGCTCTCGCAATCGCTGGTACTGGGCTTTACGCAGATCATGATCAGCGTGAGTGTCAACGGGCTGATCGCTCTGATGGCGGGCTCGATCGCGGGGTTCTTCATCCGCAAACCGGTCTGGCAAACCGTACAGCGCTGGTTGATGGGCTCGGTGCTGATGGGCCTGGCTGTACGCATGGCGGTCGAAGGCAGGCGTTAAAGGATCGCCTTCAGGTAATCCTTGAGTGCGTTGAGCGGGGCATTGAGTTCTTCGAGTGTCGTCGCTTGGCGCGCATCCACCGCAAGCCGTTGCAGCTCGCGGCCCATCACGGTGTGTGCACCGCCCAGGGATTCGAGGGCCAATGCCAGGCACTCGTCGATCTTATGCTGGATGGCATTGATATCGCCCTTGCGCACCAGCAAGCCAAACACCTCCCGCTCATAGCCGTCCATGACCAGGTCGTCCCGCAGAATCGGGCTCGCGTCTTCGGTCTCATGCACCAGCTTGAGCGCAAAAAGTGCTACAGCTTCCAGCGTCTGTTCCATGGCCAAGGTTCCTCTTTTCTCGCGTTCGCCCGCCCATCATCACTTTCCTGCAGGCGAAAAAAAAGACCTTGAATTTCAAGGTCTTTTTTTAAGATGGTGCCCGAGGGAGACTCGATCACCCCATATTCTATATACCCTGCAACCGGATTATAACGGTAGGGATACACGTGGGGATACAGGGAAAACGCTTCTGTGTCAGTAAACGCTTACCTACTACGAAATCTGCTCTATCAAAGCGTCCGAGATTTTTTGTGCAAGCGCTGTGGTAGACAACTTCAAAATCTCGTCATTCGCTTGCCGTACGTACCATTCATCTCCGTTACCTGATAGAGCCGTGATTTCTATGGCATAGGGCGAATTTTGATCAGAAATCCATTTAGGAAAGCCATCAGGGTTTTTGGTGGACCAGTAAAGAGAAGGGCCTCCCTCTCGCTTGAGGTGTTGAAACATTTTCGAACTGCGGTGGCCAATGTATGCAAGCTTCTCCAGCTTTTCTATTCCCGGGATTTCAATTTTTACGTTGAACGCCCAAGAGCGGGTTACCGAATGGCCTAGGCACACTTCTACGTATTCCAGAATGTCCAGTGGTTCGTTGAAGATGTGCGCATGACATGTCCCCTTTAGCTGGTCGACAGTTCGCCCTACCTTGTCCTCTATGATGGACGCTAGCAAGCGAACGCTGGTTTCCCAAATACGTAGCTGGCTTGCCTGGCGCTTCCGCAGTTTTTCTACAATAGGGTCGTAGCTCTGCTTCTTTTTGGCCGAGAGCTCCAAGCCCATAAGCGCGCCCTCAATTCTGTCGAAAATCAACTCACAAAAAGACCTGATATCGCCGCCGTCGTCAGACTCTGCCAAAGACTCGATGTAGCGCTCGCGCTCTTTTTTCTTGATGATTATCGGCGGATACCCTGAGCGTATTAACTCTAGGTTACCTACTGCTCGGGCTGTGCGGCCGTTACCATCTATGTATGGATGAATGTGAGCCAACCATGCGTGGAGTACCGCACATCGAATTGGTGCAGGTAGCGTGATGTTCTCTTTCGACCAACGCTGCCAATGCTCCATGTTGTCCATCACTTCAGACCACGTCTTCGGTGGAACGTGTTTGGCTCCGCTAATGGTGACTTTTTCTTTTCGAAAGATCCCTGCGCCGGCGCGATCTCCCAATAGTAGAGAATGGATTTCATGAATTTGGGGTATGTCGGTCGGATCGTCATGGTTGCGGGCCAGCTCGGTGATCCTTGTTAAAGCGCTGTCCAAAGCAATCGCATCTTTCGCATATGCGGGATCGTGACCGGTGATAGTGATCCCTTTCATTACGGCTAGCTCAGTCTCGCCTGCTGTGAGCGTACTACCCTCAATGGCATTAGATTCCGCTACCTGCTCAAAACGTTTCTCGCCGTAATACTCTTTGAGGGTTTCTGCGGTCATGATTCCGCTCTGTCGCAGAAGGTTCACGCGCTCCTCAATCGCTTTCACTCTTTGCTGTATTTGCTCACTTGCTAACCCCTCCAGCACATAGGGCGTGTTTTCAAGATTCAACACAGAGGTTCTCCTTTACCTTAAAAATGATGAGTTGGTGGTCGCCTTCAGCGGCCATCGAAGCTACTCGTTTCTCGTCAGCCCGTCCATATGGTATGACCCATACGAATGCTCGCCGGGGACCCTGGGCAGATAGCCTCAACACGGGGCATGAAACCCGCGGGATCGTGGTAGCGGCAGCCGCACCAGCTTACTGAAATTTCAACGTTGAAATTGAAAAGATCTTGAAGAGAAAAGGGCATCTTTACCGGATCTGTAACGGTCATGCGTTTCGTTCAGGATAGTGAACGATTGGCCCGGTCAATTCGGTCAACCAGTCAACTAACTTAGGAACCCAGCCACTAACGAGATCCCGCGGGTTCTTTGCCCCGTGCCTATTCGAAATGCCAAGGGTTCCTAGCAACCTTCCGACTCATAGGGCAAATGCACTGGTGAACAGCGGTTCACTCAGTTCAACTGTTCACTAAGCTGGGCACCTTTCCGCTAACACAATCCCACGGGTTTCACACCCCTGTATATATGCAAAATCTCCCAGTGGCCTCGAGGGTTTTGAAATGTGAGGGGCCTGACCATGACCTACGTCGCTGATGGTTTGTCCGCTCACGGGGCTAGGGGGTAAAAGTTGGTGTTACAGGTGTTACTCGTGTTACGTGATTATTTATATTATTGATTTATATGCGTTTTTATTGAGTTACACCTCTGTCTGCTCCGATCACAATGAGGTGTTACAGGCGCACGGGTGTTACATCTCTCGGAGGTGTATGACTTGATCGCTATCAGTCTGACGCGTTTTGGCTAGCGAATACCCCGGGCCAGGAGGGCAGACTCAGAGTTGTTTGAGACGCTTACCAAGCCAGTATTCGGAAAGGTCGACTCATGCGCGGTTTCCGGTAATGGCCGCTTGCCATTTATTTTGGACACTGCCTATGTTTTCACATCACTATAGGGCCGCTCAGGTAAATGGGGCGAAGGCGTAGCACTCTGCCGATCTGCTGTAAATGCGCTGAGGCGAGTACGTTGCAGGACAACTAGGAAGTGCTGGCTTTTATTGGAGATCGCATGAGTTTTTTTACGGATGAAGAATCAGAATCGTTAACGATCAAGAGAATGATCCTTCACGTGGTTGGCCCCAAGGACTTTCAGGCCATGCCTGAGCGATCTTTGGAGGAGGAAGCATTTTTCATCGGCAAAATAGAAGACATGGCGGCTACGCCTCTCTTCATGTTCAAGTCGGTTTCTACAACACGCCAAGAAATCGAGGCGATCGCTACCGGCGATGTCTCTTTTGAGCATGGGGCGCAGAGCTTGGCCGCTAGCTTTAATCGTAAGCATGTCGGTGGTAGTGCCGATGGCGTTCTGTGCATGTTTGAGCTTGAAGTAGCTGATCCAGAAGTGAAAATCTACAGCCTGATCAAGTATGACTACAAACTTGCTCTCGAGCAGAACGAATCATCGCCAGGGCAAGCCTTTCGAAGGATCGTTACAGCCCTGGTAGACGATAAGAAGGCCATACAGAAAACGGCGCTGGTGCGTGTCATCAGTGGTGTTGCAGACCACAGCATCTCAGCGACTGACCGCACCAAGCAAGGTGCGGATCTCGCTGACTACTTCGCTGACTTCCTCTCTGTGACTAGAGCTGTTTCCAATACAGAACTGAGTGAGATCGCTCGCAAACTGATCAAGGGGGCTCTCCAGGCATGCAAGTCTGATCTGCCTGATCAGGACGTAGCTCGGGCTGTTAAACGGGCACAAGCATCTCTAGGGGCTCGCAGAAAAATTGATGAAGAAGCCATTGTTGAGGCAGTAATGGCCGCTGCGGGGCATCCGGAAGATGAGAAGGTTACTAATAGACTTGAGCGTGAGACGCGGAAACGCGTGAAGGCGAGCAAAATCCATGAGGTCAGCTTCAAACCTGATCGGCGCATCTTTCGCCAGCCTTACATGCGCAAGATTATGACCGTCGAGGGTGTGACGATTTTGTTTCCGGACAAGATCGAGAACCCCAATGTACTTGTGGTTGACTTTGAGGGAGACAGAAAACAGATCATCATCGACACCGATAAGGTCATGGAGGACAGCGTTGTCACACCTAAGACTGGTCAACCTACTTAATGGTCTAGCTCGAACTAAAAAAGCCTTGATCTCGGAGGGACCGATGAGTCTTGTCGTCTCAAATTTACTCGTCGAATCAACGCTCGAAGTAGTACGCGCAGCAACTGAAGTATCCTGGGCATTCAGCATCGCTGACAGCCATGGAACGGAATACGATATCGAAGAGGTTGATGCTGACTTCGGGCCTTTTCGCGTCGTGCTCGAAAAGTCATTACCGTCCGAGCATAGTGTTTCAGATGATCTGTTCATCGCCACCGAAATCGGTTTCAAAAGCTTCCTTCGCAAAGGAAATAACGCTTCACGGTGGCATATCCTTGGGCTGACCTCCGCTTTCAGTACGCGGGCCAGGATGTACTGCGGATGGGCCGAATCCCTGGCATTGCCGGCATCGCCAGCAACGAAGGCGCCCCGCCTACTGGTGAAGGAGTCAGCGACTGTTCGCACTGTGCCAGAAGACGTTCGCCATTGGTTACTTGCAGAAGGTTATGCCCTCGAACCAAGTGACCCGTTCCACGTGGCCTGGGCTATGTACTCGCTTAATTACCTGAGTCGCTGTTTTGCAAACGAGATCGACTCCGCCGGCACCACACTCACCTTCAAGGGGCCGCCAAAGCTCAACCTCACGATCAGCCATGTCGCAGATGTCGATGAGGAACTGCATCTCGACGGATTTGAGGTTATTCAAGAGGCCGCTGGTTGGGTTTTCGATAACGCAAGAGAAGCTGAGGTAAAGCACATCCTTCTCTCAGCGGAAATCGCTCGATCAGGCAGAGCCGATGGCCTGACCGGAGATTACCTCAGGGAATACCTCAGAGGCGCACTTGATTGCGCCAAGATTGCCTATCAAATGGCGGTATCGGAGATCACCAAAGACACGCTTAAATCCTTAGGAGATCTACGCAAGGCCGTCACTGAAGAGACGTCAAAAGCTACAGATGCAACCCGCCAAGCGGTGGCCGCTATAGCGACAGCGTTGACTGTCGGCCTGGGCTTGATCGCAGCCCGGCTAACTGTGCATATCAATCCTTATCTGATTTCCCTCGTCATGGGCGTAGCGTTTGGCTATACCCTCATGAGCGTGATATCTGGCCGGAAATTCATCACTATTCAACAGAGAGTGCGACAGGAGTGGCAGCCAAAGCTTTACCGGTTTCTATCCGGCGAAGAATATAAAAAAATGGTAGCCGAGCCTATCAGCGAGGCCGAAAAGCTATTCCATCGAGTGAGCCGTTGGGGCCTAGCGATGCTGGGCGCGACTGCGGTTGGGATCTTCATCTTCGCATTCGCATACGACATCCCAGCCACTTCTCAAGCCGGTGCTCCAATTTCACCTCAGCATCAGGTTGAACCTAGGCGACCAGTGCCACAAGCTAAGCCTCCGATACCTCGTAATCTTGACAAGGGAATGAAGGCGGATTTTGAACTTGTACCGTTGATACTCGCAGCCTTAGCGTGATGAGGCGAGGTGTAACCACGCATAGCCGGGATCTTCAACGATCCTTGCTCATGATGTGGCTCTAACACGGTTTAAGCCCACGTTTTCCTGTTGGTTTTGACTCCGGTGCGTTGCGAGCAAAGGCAGTGATCGAATTTTCGAGTAGTGCGCTCTAGCTTCGATATTAAAAGTACATCTCTCATAGAACCTGAAAATGTCGTAGCCTTGTTCATGCATTCAGCGCATGGTGTTTTCAATGCCCAACTAAATCGCAAGAACGCATCATGCGTTTCAATGGAATGAGTCTGCCAATATGAGCTCGGCTTACTACTTACCTCGAAAACTGACAGCTAATGAGAAAATTTATACTCAGGAGGAGCTGCTTCTAGCTTCAGATTACATTGTCGTTTTGTCTGAACCGGGCGGCGGTAAGTCTTCATTGCTGGAAAGCATCGCGCAACGGTTAGGGGTGGCTTGCGTGACCGCTAACGTGTTCAGGCATCTGGGGAGCGAAGAGAAAAATACCTCTCTAGTCATAGATGCTTTTGATGAGCTGGCCAAGATCGATCAGTCTGGCATACACAGGCTATTTGCAAACGCTAAAAAGTCTGAAGCGAAGCTAGTTGTCATTTCGAGCCGGTCGAGTGAATGGGGTGCATCGTCGACTCAAGCATTTGCCGACTTCATGGGGCAGTCCCCGCTCGTGGTTCGATTATGTGAGTTCGATAAAAATGAGCAGAAAGCTATATTTGATAAACATGTGCCAGGGGAAGATTTTAAAGTATTTGAAGATGAAGTTTCGAGGTTTGACTTAGACTCATTGTTGCCTAACCCTCAATTCCTAAAGCTGTTCGCAGACGCATATGTAGAAAGTGGGCGGCATTTTGTAAATAAGCGGTCTATTTTTTCCTTGGCAGTAGAAAGGTTGTCAAGAGAAACAAATCCCAAAATTGCAAGTGGTCCTAATTCACTTTCAATAACTGAAAAGGTCTCATTTGCTTCTGAAATATTTGCCAAACTGCTTCTGAGTGGGGCTGACGGTGTAACTAAAAGCGAGGCGAATGAGAGTCGTGTTTATCCTTTTATGGGGTCACTCTCTGCCAGATATAATAAGTATGCTGATGTTATTGCTACGAGACTATTTAAGCCTGGAGATTATTCAGACCAGCATCGCCCTGTTCATAAGGTTGTTGTTGAATACTGTGCAGCGGGCTATTTAGTAGGTCGTATCGGAGCAGCTGCGGACTCCCTTACACTCACTAAGTGTCTACCTATTATTGCACCGAACACCATTGTTCGAGATGAACTGCGTGGGCTGGTTGGATGGATGGCTGCGCTAGGTAACCGAGATATCCAAATAGCGGCTATCCAGCTGGATCCGTATGCCGTGCTTGCTAACGGTGACCCTTCATCGCTTGAATCCTCTTCAAAGCATTTGCTTATTCGCAAACTTAAAGAAATTGAATCAATAGATCCTTATTTTAGAAGAGGTGATTTTGGGAGAAGTTTTAGTGCCGCTGGCTTTTTCACAAAGGATGTAATTGAGGAGGTTCGTCCGGTTTTAGTGTTGGGCAATGAGGGGCACCTTCGAGACCTAATTTTAGAATTGCTAATAAACTCAAAAGAAGCAAGGCAGGTTGAGAGTGAGTTAGTGGATATACTTCTTTCTACTTCAGAGTCTGAGAGCGCAAGATTGCTGGCAAGCAGGTGCTTGCTTGCGATTGAAGGTCGCGACTCCAAAACTGATCTAATAGCTTTGTACGCTGAGGCTACACATGCTTCTCTGCGAGTTGCTGCTGAAATTATTAAAGGCTCATGGATGCCGCCTTATGGTCGAGCAGATATTTTAGAGTTCCTCCGTGTTTGTGCCGAACTGTATCCGAAAAAGTACGACCCAAATGACAGGGTTGTAGAGTCTCGCTATTTTATAAAGCGTTTGATTGGGTCTCTAGATTTGGAAACCTCTGAGTGGCTTCTAGATAATCTGTATTTGGACCTGGTTTGTATTTGCGGGAAAGCAGTATATGAGTGTGGTTGCAAGACTGGTACTAGTAAGATTATTGGCTCATTACTTGATCGTTATTTCGGTGTGGTGGCTCCCCCTTATGACCCAGTAAAAATTTGGAAATGGGTTGAGAATTTAAACTACTACAATCAGATAGGAGCAAGCCAAAGTAAGTCTGTAGAAATTATGCAGGATGATGTCGAACTTCGCCAAGGCATAATGTCTCACGCTCTAGGGAAGTTGGCTGATTGCGAAGAGATAATTAATACGAAAATACATAAATTTGATTTTCACTCTCACTCTGGACTGGTTCTATGTCGCAGAGATATGAGATGTTTAGCTGACTTCGCCTTTGAGTCAAATAATCCAGTGTTATGGTCCACCTGTATTCCATTTCATCGAAAGCATCTTTCTAGCGATGCTAGAGGGTCTGACGATCTACGGAAACACCTACGCAATCAAGCGCTTATGAAGCCTGCTTTTATGCGAGAGTGGAGCAAGGTAAAAAGGCAAATGTCGGAGAGCGACCAGCGCTATGGCTTGCCTGCCAATTTCAGGAGAAAATTAAGAAAGGGGCGCCAGAAGCAAAAGATAATTCGTGAAAAAAATGCGCAATATCTGAAGGATAATAGACAAATAATCGAGTCAGGTTCGCACTGGAGATGGCTTGTGCGATTTTCAGATCTGGCGTTAACACACTCAGGCCAGATTGAAAGTGAACTTGGCGACGAGCGAATTGCAAGAAACGCCTTGAGAAATTGTATTGGATTTATAGCACCGAAGATTCCTAGTCTTACCGACGCTGCTACCCTATCCTACACGTCGAGTGGTTCGTTAGCTGTGCGTGTTTTATATGCGGCCTGCTTGGAAATAATGCGGGAAAAACACAGTTTAGAGGGTGTCGAACTACGGCTGCTGAAGGTGTTGAGGGGGAGTATAAATGTTCACTATAGCTCTGTGAGTAAAGAACAAAATAATGCGCTAAAAACTGAGATCGACCGGCTTATTTTTGCTGAAGAAGGAAGTGCTGAAGAGTTTATTAGGGATTATGTTGAAAGTCAGCTAGCGTTTCCTGAGCTTAAAAATCCTGATGTATGGCTCCTATACGGCGATGAGGCTTTTAGCAAGTTGCGTTCTACCCTGTCTATCGAATGGTTATCTCGATTTGAAGGTTTAAAGCTTGATACTGTGAATACTCTTTTTGATATTGCTGCTCAGGGCGAGAATCAAAGAGCTCTTAAAGCGATTATAGAGCAGCGCTGTGCTGCATTGCTCCCTTTAAATTCTGAAGAAGAATGTTGTTTAGATTTGACGCAGAGTCGCTTGTTCTGGTTTGTTAGCGCCTTCTACTTTTTAGATGATATATCACAGCCTCAGTGGGACTGGCTTCGCACTGAAGCAGATAACATCTTTGCATTTCATGAGCATTCGAGTTCCCATAGGCTTAATCATACGCAATGGCCCGCTTTGACAGCTCTGAAGGTAAAGGCTGTTCTTGATGCATTCGTCGATTACTGGCCAAGTGTGGAATTACCTAGTAATTGGGGGAGCGATAGTCCAAAGGAAGAAAAAGCTTATCGATTTATAAGGAATTTGGTCTGGAGCCTGAACACCATAGAAGCTGAGCAAGCCATACCCGTTGTTGCTGATCTTCTTGAAGATTTCCGCTATGAAGCAATGCATAAAGATTTAGCTAGTATCTATAGTGCTCAGCTTAGAGTACGTTCGCTAAAAAACTATCAGGCGCCTCTTCCGGCAGATGTGGTTAGTTTGCTAGAAGCTGATGCAGTAGTAACGGTAGAAGGATTGCGGCAACTTATAATTGATGAGCTTCAATTGCTTCAGGATGCTATAGATGGTGGTGAGTTTAATCCTGGAGATCGTTTTTATGAAAAAGAAGAACGCGTAGGCGAAATAAAGTGCACCGAAATTATTGCGGAGCGCCTAAGTATTCGGCTTGGATTTAAAGATATAGTTGTTATGCAAGAGCATTATCTAAAAGGAGGTAAGCGCAGTGATTTTACCGTGACGAAACTTGTCGGTGGTAAAAGAAAGCTTCTCGTTGCTGAGGTTAAAGGTCAATGGCATTCGGAACTGTACTGTGCGGCGCAAGGGCAGCTATATGAACGCTACTCTATTCATCCGGATGCAGAGAATCAGGGGATTTATCTCGTACTTTGGTTTGGCGGGGGCGAGCTCATAGCTGGTAGGAGAAATAAAGATATTACATCCGCGCAAGATTTAAAGTTCAGTATTGAGGCCAGTTTGCCGCAGACTTTGAAAGGGTTACTTGATGTTTTTGTGCTGGACCTATCTAAGCCTTGATGTTCGTCAAGTGCGTGGGTCAGTTAGAGTAAGCAGCCCGCGGGTGCGGGCTGATCAGGGGTTACGCGGCGAGTAGTTCTTCCAGGGAGATGTTATGAGCGACCGCTACCAAATCTGAATGATCAAGTCTTGAATGGAATGGACCGAAGCGAGGTACTTCCAGTCCGGACAACGCATCCCCCATTCCGCCTCTCTGGTAGCTGACGGCAAGTATCCGGGCGCCCAAAGCCATCAGTTGCTCGGTCGCCGCGTTCCACTCCTCATCCAATGCAAACCCAACCGCGCTCAATGCTGCCGCCTTGGCTTCATCTCCACGTTGGCGTGCATTCGTGATTTGGGTCTCAAGGGCATCAAGCTCTACTTGTAGAGCATTGAGAATCAGGTCTTGCCTTCTGACCTGCTCGTCTGTTGTTGCCAGTTGCTTGGCAGCTTTTTGCATTTCGCTGCTTGCTGATTTTTCCCCTTCGCTGTCGTCACTTGCCAGGCTTTTGGCGTAGGACGTTGCAGCGTCGCGCTCGGCTTGTTGTGCCTTTTCCAGTGCTTGATCGGCTTCTGATTGAATTGTCTGAAACCGCTCACTCAAGTGCGCTTTTTTCCGTTCCAGCGTTTCGACTTCAGCGGTTGCATTGGTCATTGCTTGAATCGCGTTAGCTTTGATCTGATCGATTTTTTCCAGACGTTCCAGGTGTTGGACCTTCCGATCAATTGATGCGAGCTCGCCTGCAATCGCATGTATGCGCGATTTGACGCTTGAAAGCATCTCCATAGCTTCGCGACCCTCAGGGCTCCCAATAACGTTGCCATTAGCACTGTATCCTCTTGGTGCATTACGCCATTCGGCTTCCAGTTGCGGCAGGTTTTCTTCCAGGGTTTCCAGTTCTTGAATCAAGGCGGCTTGTTGCTGTTTTAGCTGGTTCATGTTGAGTTCTCAAAGGCGAAGGTTGATTGGTTTTTTCGCTGGCGGGCCAGGCCAAGGTGAGCCTGCATTCCTCAAGGCGAGGCCGTTGTTAGGCCGCTTGGGAGCCGTGATCACCTTGTTCAGGTACCGCGACAACCACATAGCAGCGCTGCGAGCCCAGCCCTGGTAGTCGTACTGCGGTCGAAGCTTTGCCATCCTTACCAGGCTCTAAAACGCCTCGTCTCAGGAGCTCTTTGTTAACCGCGCTCAGGTTCATGCCTCGGAAGATTTCGGAGCGCCACGCTTCGGGCAACACGTAGTAGGTGTTGGTGGTGTGCAGGGCGTCGCCCATACCGTGTTCCATCGTCTTGCGAAAGCCCAGTCGATCAATCGTGCGTGGGCCGTGCTCATCGATTTTGGCGGCGGCAGATTCCCATCGGGTGAAGCGGCTTTCGCCAAAGCGCTCGATGACCTGCCTCAGCCGCACCAAAATCGCATCGCCCTCGAAGTTACCGGAGCCGCCGCGTTCGGCCAGCCACGCATGCAGGCATACCCGTGCAGCGGTCGTGGCCGTGCCATCCGGCCAGCCGGTAACGCCGAAGGCGGTGGCCAACTCTCCGGCCGCTGCTGCGAGGCCAAAGCGAAGGGCGGCACGCTGGGCCTGACCACTGGCTGAGGCGGGCAGGTTTTGGGTGATGAACTGCTCCACCGTGCGGCGAACGATCACCGACCACCTGAGCATTTCTCCAGGCGTACACAGTGCGTGCAGGAAGGCGGTGAGGGGGGTGCCGTAGTATTTGGCTACTCGGGCCTTGAGTGCGTCGGAGAGGGCAGCAGCGTCCTCAAAACCGTTCAGCGCATCGAACATGCCGAGGCCTTTGCCGGCATCCGCTGGCACGGCGAGCATGCGCACCTCCATACCGGCTTTCAGCTCCTTGTTGGCGTCTGCCATGTGCTGCGCCAATGTCTTCTCGCCCGTCGACAGAAACAGCAAGCGCCACTCCTGCACCTGTCGGCCAGCTTGTCCCCGATCATTGGCACGGGCCTTACCGGTGCCATTGCCGAGCATGTATACCGTTTCGCCAATGATGCGCGGGTCACACATACCGATTTCATCCAGCACCAGGAGGCCGTCTGAGTGTGCGGCGGCGATGGACTCCAAGGCGTTATCCGTGGAGCGCCACGAACGCACCAGGCGCGGCCCGCCATAAACCGAGGCGGCGACTTGTAGGTGAGTGGTCTTGCCCCCGGAACTGTCGCCGTACAGGTGGAAGCCGCCCGACTCATGTCCCAGCAGGTTCAGCAGAGGCCCAGCAAAGGCCACAGAGACGACAAACGCCAAGCGATGGTTACCAACGCACAGTGCGCCGATTTGCTGCTGCCATTGCTCCAGAGAGCCCGCCTCGCTGATCGGTGGCAACTGCGTACCGGCTTCATAAAAATGCAGGTGTTCGGCGTGTGAACCGATTTGCTGCTCGGGCAAAAGGAAGGCGCTTTCGTGCCACCCCAAGCGCGTCACCAATCGTGCGCGCTGGGCGCTGTCGAAGCCGCCGAGGTAACTCTGCAGGTCGTTGCGGGCATTGCGCCCTGATCGGCTTCCCGCGAGGCGCAGGCCCATGTCTACCAGTGGACCAAGTACGTCCTTGCCGAAGTCGCCGGTCATGGTCCGGGCCGGGATGTTCCAGCGCTTTTTGGCGCCGTCCGGGTCGTCGAATTCGACCAATAAACCCCAGTTGTGGCCCTTGTCGTCACGAGTGCGAGCGATGATTTCGAGAGGCGAACATACAGGACGCGCCTCGCCATCATCGCCGGAATAAAACAACCCTTCAGACGTCAGGCGAAAGCCGCCCGGCAATAAGTCATTTTTCGATTTCGCAGGGCGTTTGGCGGGCGCCTTGGCCTTCTGTTCTTGAGGTTCAGTTGGCTCAGCGGCACTGCCGAAAAACTCACCGCTGCGCACCAGCTCGGCGACGTGGGCAGCGGTCCAGCCTTTGGCTAACGCATCCGCTGCATCGTCGCCGTCTGCCCATTTTCCACCCTTGATGAGCGTGGGCTTTCCTCCTTTGCTGCTGGGCTTGAGCTTGAACACGTCGAGCGAGATTCGTTGTACCGAAGCGACGCCCAGCTCAATCAACTTGAGCTCGATGGCGCCCATGCAGGTCGTCCCGCTGGCATCGTTATCCGGCCATAGCACCACCGTGCGCCCTTTGAGTGGCGTCAGGTCGGCCTTGTGCCAAGAGTTGGAGCCGTTCGGCCAGCACGTGGCTACATGGTCGGGCATCAGTTCAGCTGCGGCATCAGCAGCCTTTTCGCCTTCACACAGCACCACAGGTGCATCGGCCCGCTGTGCCAGCTCATCCAGGCGCAGCAGTGGCCGAGGCTCCAGCAATCCTTGCCAGCGCCATTGCGTGGTTTGCCCATCGGAGCGCTTGCACCAGGTCAACGGTGCGAAAACCTTTCGCGGCTTGCCGTCTTCATCGGGACCCAAGTCGAAGCGATACAGCGCCATGACCGGCTGGCCCTGAGCATCGCGATAGATCCACACTTTGGACGGAACACCGTGTTGCCGGTGTTTGGTTGGACACTTGTTCATGGCCTCGGCCGGGATCGGTTGAATCGCAATCCACTCCGGCGTAGCGCTCTTGGCGGGTGCGCTTTTGGTGGTCGCGGAGCCAGCGGAAACGCTGAGCAGATCCGCCAGCTTTTTGCAGGCTTCAACATCTGTGCCGCCGTCGATGTAGCGCACCAGGTCGATCAGGTCGCCGCCCTTATCGCCGGTGGCAAAATCCGCCCAGGTGCCTTTGCTCAAATTGATCTTGAGTGAGCCTGCGCGTTTGTCCGTGCGGGTAGGGTTTGGTGCGGTGTATTCCTTGCCACCGTCGACGCGTTTACCGTTTGGCAGCCAGTGCGCAAGCACCCGATCTATGTTCTTCAGGGCAGCGCTTTTTACGTCAGCAAAGCTGGGGCGTTTTGAGGTGTTGCCGGTGGGCTGAGTCATGGTGTGGTCCTCGACTCAAGCAACGCCTCGTTCACGTCGTCGATCAGTGCCTTGGCCATTTCGCCGAGGTAGAACGCAGGCCAACTAAAACGCTCGCCCGCATCACTGATGGCGGCGTCGAGGATCAGTTGATTGGCGTGGTGCAGAATCTGGGAGACGGCTTCAAGTGCGTCCTCCAGCGGGATACCGGCATTCACCCGAAATAGGTTTTGGCCGTTACCGTTGGCCGGGGAAAACTCGGAGCGTCCAAGCGTGCTGGAGTGGGTCACAGCGCACCGCCTTTCTGGCCCATCGGCACAGACGAGGCATCACCGTACATGGTGAGTGTTTTGATCAAGCCCAAGGTGCCGCGCACATCCCAAATAACGGACGACAGCACGCGGTTGGAAAGCAGAGGTTTATCGCCGTCTAAGTGATCTTCCAGCAGCATGAGAACTGAATCGGCACGGTCTAGCGCACAGGTGATGGCGTCGATAGGCAGACCGGCTTCGGTGTCTTGACTGACGCAGAGCAGATCCTCGGGAAGTGCAAAGCCTGGGAGCATGCTCATTGAGCACCCCCTGCGACTTCCAGGGCGCGAGCCTTGGACATATGGGCGTTGTAACGGGAGAGACGTGTAGAAAGGCTGGAGTTGGCGTGTAAAGCGGCGAGAGCCATAGCTCGATGAGCGGCGGCGCGAATTTTGGACGGATTGAGGGCGTGCATTTGGTGAAGCTCCTGTATGTGAGGAGCTGCCACTGATCGTCGCCAAACGAATTAGGGTGGCAGCTGTGCGCAGGTTGGCGAACCGGGCATACAGGACCCCGGCAGACCCGAAGGTCTCCCACGCACAGCCGCCATAAAGCAGGAATGCGGGCACAAAAAAAGCGCCTGCAATCGGTATGGGGGCGCCTGTGCGCCTGCATGTACTCGGGTCGCCAAACCCGATCGCTGAATTTGCAGCGACGGTCAGAGAGTAACGCCCGTTTTTTGAAAGTGCAACTGTCCGCAACGCTTGCAGATTTTTTTGATGCGGAATAAATTGATCAGGCATGTAGATTTACCTCAACGCCTCCGGTTGCCGCCGGGGGCGTTTTCGTTTCAGGCATGGACTTCCCAGCTCAGGGAAACAAAGGGCAAAAGGTCGCCTTCGAGGCAGGCGCGTGCATCTTCGTAGGCGTCGATTTGTTGGCCTTCGTCGACGATGATTGCTTGCGGGGCTTGGCAAGGAAATGACAATGCGCACCAGATGCCGTCTGCCCAGCGCATCACCAAAACGTCCCGACTCAGGCGTTTTTGCTCTGTACGGTGGCGTTCGAAGCGTTGCATCCACCGAGGCGTAAATCCGACTGTTTTGAGTACAGAAAAGGGCTGCAAGATGGCCCTATTGGCGACACGATTCTTCATGCTGCCACCTGATCGCGGGCAGCGATGCGTGCTCGGGTCCATGCCTGAACTTCCCCCAATACCCACGCGACCGGAGCACTTCGGGCATTGCTCTTACTCAGCTTTACTGGCAACGGGAATCCGCTTTCAGGTTGACGCATCAGCTTGTAGATAGTCGGGCGTGCGAGCCCTACGATTGAAATGACCTCGGGCATGCGAATGAGGGTCATGGAGGGATCATGCGAGGGAATTGCTTTTAATACGGTAGTCATAGCGAGCTAACCCTTTGTTAATTGAGACAACGGGTCATACGCTACGCAGGGGAACGGGAGTGGACTGTGTCCGCTCCCTTTTTATTTCAGAGGTCTAAGGCCCAGAGCGGTCAAGTGCTCTCGAATGGTTTTTTTTGTGCCGAGGCCTTCCCGTTTGGAAAGAATATTGGTCAGTTCAGCATCGGAAAGACTTCGCATTTCAATTTTCCGACCGTTAATGATTTGCTCAGCAGCCGCCTTGATTTTTGCTCGTCTATCCACTGTGTCGGTCTGTATTTTTGAGCTGGGATCTCGGTTCCCCTTACCGGCTTCCTGGCCCCTTCTCGTCGCCTTTGTCGACAAGGCGTCGTCGAGAATTCGATGCATCAGGCTTGATGTGTTGAAGCCTTTTTTAAACACATCCATCTGCTCCACTTGACGATAAAGGCTCGCCATCAACAAAGCCTGGTTCGCCTCACCTAACAACGTAGCGAAGTCTTCTCGTGCTCGGATTTCGTTTCCGCTACTGCGGTCCCGCTCTTTTTCGATCAGGGCAAGATACTGGCGAGGTGAGTCATGTTTCAGCTGCTCTATCAGGTCTGCATCAATGTCGTAGGTCGCGAGTTCAAGGTCGAATAGCCAATTTGCGAGCGTCTCAACGGCCTGCGTTCCAAGTACCAGGGCGTAGGTAGCCACGAGCTGTGAGTCTGCTGCGGAACGGCTGACCCGAAGGAGCCCTCGAATCACGCTTGGCAACGAGCCTGCTTCCGCAGAGTCGGCATGGTCGTAGATGGCATCACGTAAGGGGTAAAGGGTTCGTGTGATCGATTCTGCACCTGGGGAGTAGGAATCCTCCTCAAGCCAGAACGATGTGGCTGTGTTGATCAGATCGAAAGCACTTTTGAAGTGTTCGTTGAACTGCGGAAACAGCGCAAGACTGCGAACGGCTGCCTCGACATCGTCCTGATCCCACACCAGGCACGTTACGTCGAAACCTGCGATTTCGAGTTCGAGCTCTTCTGCCTCAATGCCCCGCTCAAAGTCCATTTAGATCTCCCCGCCGCCCCGGAGCCGATAGGCTGTTACAGCGATTTGCAGGTGGAGGCGCCAATGCCAGCAGGGTTGAGGGCGTGGCTTTTCTGTAACACGACTGCTCGATGTAACACGTGGCGTTCAGAAGCTTTGCAGTGCGTGTAACGCTAAATATATTCAATAAATACAATGGGTTATTGGTTGGCGTAACACGCGTAACACCCGTAACACCATTTTTGAAGGGGTATAGGGTTGACGGCTTCACATGGCCTTCCCAAATTGACCTTGCACTACATTTCCGGCCTCTAGGGAATCAAGGTGATCGGCGTACCATTGCATCATTTTTACGCGTTGCTCAAAGTATTGGGCCTTGTTGTATACCCCTGAGACGCCTTCCTCTTTGTGAGCCAACTGCGCTTCAACATGTTCCTTCGGCCAGCCATGTTCTCGAAGTAACGTGCTCGCGGTGTGTCGAGTACCGTGTCCTACTAGACGCCCTTTGTAGCCGATGGTAGCGAAGACTTTGTTGATTGTGTTTTCGCTGATGGTTGGGTTCTTTGCTCCGACGCCGGGGAAAAGCCAGCGACTCCGTCCCGTTAAACAGTGCAGGTCCCTCAGTGCTGTAACGGCTTGGTGGGGAAGGGGGCATACAAAATCCCGGCGCATCTTCATCTTGGCAGCAGGCGTCGTCCAAATGGCCTTCTCAAGGTCGAACTCTTTCCATTCAGCCAAGCGGACCATGCCTGGGCGGGACGCCGTCCAGATACAAAGCCATGCGGCGGTGCGTGCCGTCAGTCTGCTCGGAGTGTTTTTGAGTGCTTGGAGGAATTCAGCCAGTTCAGGCTCCAGCAAGTGTGGATGCTGCTGAGTCTTGGGTGCCTGGGCAGCAATGTCGCGAAGGCGGCTGCCCGGATCGTTTTCGGTGAGTCCTAAACCAATTGCTCGACCGAAGATTTGGTTGATCCAGGTGCGGCACTTTTCCGCCACGTTGTGAGCGTCTCTAGCTTCTAGGGACGCCTGGAGATCTGCACAGTCGGTGCGGGTGATTTCGTCGAGGGGCTTATCTCCCAATGCCGGGAGTATGTCCTTGTCGAGGTAGGTGCGGATTTTGTGAATGGTAGAGAGTGCGAGGCCCTTTTCTTCTTTGGCCTTGAGCCAAGCTTCAGCGGCAGCTCGAAACGTTCGGGCCTTGGCCGCATCAATTGCAGCTTTAGCGGATCGTTTCTGCTCCAGGGGATCGGCGCCACTACTCACTACTTTGCGTAGATCGGCAGCTTTGTCTCTTGCCAGCGCACCACTGACCTCTGGGTAACCCCCGAGCCCCATCCAAGCCCAATTGCCCGCCGGACGTTTGTAGCGTAGCTGCCAGGATTTACCACCATCAGGTTTGACCCTGAAGTAGAGGCCGTTACCGTCTAGCTCCCGGTATTCCTTTGACTCCGGCTCCAGCCCTACAAGCGTTGTGTCTGCGAGAGGGCGGCGCTTGATATCTGCGCGCTTCATCCTTGTATCCCAAAGTTCGGTATTTTTCTCAGGATACAAGCAGGGATACAGGGATACAACGGATAAGGGGATACAGAGGTAGATAGCCAGAAACAAAAAAACCGGCTCAAGTGGCCGGTTTCTCTGGTGCTGAGAGCCTGGTAGAGACTTTCAGATACTGCTATATGGTGCCCCGAGGGAGACTCGAACTCCCACTCCTTTCGAAAACGGATTTTGAATCCGCCGCGTCTACCAATTCCGCCATCAGGGCTCAATGGCGGCGAAGTATAGAGATGAGATTACCGTTGGTCAATCACGTTTCATGGTCAATTTTCACTATTTCCGCTAGACTTCCCGGCCCTGCTAGACGAACCCCATCATGCGCGTTGCTGACTTTACTTTTGAGCTCCCTGATTCGCTGATCGCTCGCCATCCTTTGGCCGAGCGTCGCGCCAGTCGACTGCTGACCCTGGACGGGGTCAGCGGTGCCCTCGCACACCGTCAATTCACTGATTTGCTTGAGCATTTACGCCCAGGCGACTTGATGGTTTTCAACAATACCCGGGTGATTCCGGCTCGCCTTTTTGGCCAGAAAGCATCCGGCGGCAAGCTGGAAATTCTGGTGGAGCGGGTGCTGGACAGCCATCGCGTGCTGGCCCATGTGCGCTCCAGCAAGTCGCCGAAACCGGGTTCGAAGATCCTTATCGATGGCGGTGGCGAAGCAGAAATGCTGGCCCGTCATGATGCGTTGTTCGAGCTTGGGTTTGCCGAAGAAGTGTTGCCGCTGCTGGAACGCGTCGGCCATATGCCGTTGCCTCCTTATATAGACCGCCCGGATGAAGACTCGGACCGCGAGCGTTATCAGACGGTGTATTCCCAGCGACTGGGCGCGGTGGCTGCACCGACGGCGGGGCTGCATTTCGACCAGCCGCTGCTGGATGCGATTGCCGCCAAAGGCGTTGAAACGGCCTATGTGACCCTGCACGTGGGGGCCGGCACGTTTCAGCCGGTGCGTGTGGATAACATCGAAGACCACCATATGCACAGCGAGTGGCTGGAAGTCAGCCAGGACGTCGTGGATGCGGTTGAAGCGTGCAAGGCGCGCGGCGGGCGGGTGGTGGCGGTCGGTACGACCAGCGTGCGCTCGCTGGAAAGCGCGGCGCGCGATGGCGTGCTCAAGCCGTTCAGTGGCGACACAGACATCTTTATCTACCCGGGCCGGCCGTTTCATGTGGTCGATGCCCTGGTGACCAATTTCCATTTGCCGGAATCCACGCTGTTGATGCTGGTGTCGGCATTTGCCGGTTATCCCGAGACCATGGCCGCTTATCAAGCCGCCATCGATAACGGATACCGTTTTTTCAGCTACGGTGATGCGATGTTTATCACCCGTAATCCGGCGCCGCGCGGCCCAGAGGAACAATCATGAGTCGTATGTCGTTTGAATTGCTGGCCACGGATGGTAAAGCTCGCCGCGGCCGTTTGACTTTCCCTCGCGGTACCGTCGAGACCCCGGCTTTTATGCCGGTCGGTACCTACGGCACGGTAAAAGGCATGCTGCCGCGTGACATCGTCGCCACGGGCGCCGAGATCATCCTCGGCAACACCTTCCACCTGTGGCTGCGCCCGGGCACCGAAGTGATCAAGAAGCATGGCGACCTGCATGACTTCATGAAGTGGCAAGGCCCGATCCTCACTGACTCCGGTGGTTTCCAGGTGTTCAGCCTGGGCGCCATGCGCAAGATCAAGGAGGAGGGCGTGACCTTCGCCTCCCCGGTGGACGGCGCCAAAGTGTTCATGGGCCCGGAAGAGTCGATGCAGGTGCAACGTGACCTGGGCTCCGACATCGTGATGATTTTCGACGAGTGCACGCCGTACCCGGCCGATGAAGACGTCGCGCGGATTTCCATGGAACTGTCGTTGCGTTGGGCCCAGCGCTCGAAAAACGCCCATGGCGATAACACCGCTGCCCTGTTCGGTATCGTGCAGGGCGGCATGCATGAAAGCTTGCGCAAGCGCTCGCTGGACGGCCTGGACAAGATCGGCTTCGACGGCTTGGCCATCGGCGGCCTGTCGGTGGGCGAGCCCAAGCACGAGATGATCAAGGTGCTGGATTACCTGCCGGGCCTGATGCCGGCTGACAAACCTCGTTACCTTATGGGCGTTGGCAAACCGGAGGATCTCGTAGAGGGTGTGCGCCGCGGTGTGGACATGTTCGATTGCGTGATGCCAACCCGTAATGCCCGCAATGGGCATCTGTTCATCGATACAGGCGTGCTGAAGATCCGTAACGCGTTCCATCGCCATGATGAATCGCCGCTGGATCCTACCTGTGACTGCTACACCTGCCAGAACTTCTCGCGCGCTTATCTGCACCATCTGGACAAGTGTGGGGAAATGCTGGGTAGCATGTTGAATACCATCCACAATTTGCGTCACTACCAAGTCCTGATGGCTGGTTTGCGCGAGGCTATTCAACAGGGTACATTGGCCGCCTTCGTCGATGCCTTCTATGCCAAGCGCGGGCTGCCTGTGCCGCCCTTGGACTGAGTTTTCCGACCCTAAGATTCACTATTTGCAACTGGAGTGCTAAATGAGCTTTTTTATCTCTAATGCCATGGCTGATGCCGCTGCACCGGCCGCTGCCGGTCCTATGGGCGGTGGTTTTGAGTGGATTTTCCTGGTCGGCTTCCTGGTCATCTTCTACCTGATGATCTGGCGTCCACAGGCCAAGCGCGCCAAAGAGCAGAAGAACCTGCTGGGCAGCTTGCAGAAAGGCGACGAAGTCGTGACCACTGGCGGCATCGCCGGCAAGATCACTAAAGTGTCCGACGCTTTCGTGGTTCTGGAAGTCTCCGACACCGTAGAAATGAAGTTCCAGAAGGGCGCCATCGCTGCCACGCTGCCAAAAGGCACGCTCAAAGCGATCTAAGTAACAACCTTTACCAATCGACGGGGCGCGCAAGGCGCCCCGCGTTATAAGCGGGCGGCGTGATGCTGAACAAATACCCTCTGTGGAAATACGTACTGATCCTGGCGGTGCTGGCGATCGGTTTTATTTATTCCGCTCCCAATCTCTATCCTGATGACCCGGCTATCCAGATCACTGGCGCCAGCACTGCGCTGCAGGTCAATCAGGCTGATCTGGACCGTGCGAGCAAAGCGCTCACCGACGCGGGTATCCAGGTTAAAGCGGCAAGTTTGGCTGCTGATGCGAAGGGCGGCTTGTTGCGCCTGACCAAGCAAGAAGACCAATTGCCGGCAAAAGACGTTGTGCGCAAGGTCATGGGTGATGACTACGTCGTCGCACTGAACCTGGCACAGACCACGCCAAAATGGCTGCGCGCGATCGGCGCACACCCGATGAAGCTGGGTCTGGACTTGTCCGGTGGTGTGCACTTCCTGCTGGAAGTGGACATGGACAAGGCCCTCGACGCTCGCCTGAAAGTCTACGAAGGCGATGTGAAGAGCCTGCTGCGTAAAGAGCGCCTGCGTTATCGCAGCCTGCCGCAGCTCAACGGTGCCATCCAGCTGGGCTTTGCTGACGAAGCAACCCGCGAACAGGCCCGTGCGCTGATCCGCAAGAACTTCAACGATTTCGACATTGTTCCGGCCGACCTCAATGGTCAGGCGGTACTGCGTCTGGCGATGACCCCGGCCAAGCTGGCGGAAATCCGTGAATACTCGATCAAGCAGAACTTGACCACGGTACGTAACCGCGTCAACGAGCTGGGTGTGGCCGAGCCGATCGTTCAGCGCCAGGGTGCCAACCGCATCGTGGTTGAACTGCCGGGCGTGCAGGACACCGCTGAAGCCAAGCGTATCCTGGGTAAAACAGCCAACCTGGAATTCCGCCTGGCGGCTGAGCCGGGTGCTACCCGTGCTACTGCAGAAGAGTTCGAGTTCCGTGAAGGCAATCGTCCACCTGCACTGATCGAGCGTGGCTTGATCATTACGGGTGACCAGGTGACCGACGCCAAGGCTGGTTTCGGCGAGCACGGTACGCCTGAAGTGAACATCCGCCTGGATGGCCACGGCGGCGAACTGATGAGCCGCGCAACCCGCAGCAACGTCGGTCGCAGCATGGCGGTGATCTTCATCGAGCAGCGTCCTGTCACCACCTACACCAAGCAAGTGGTCGACGGCGTCGAGAAAGACGTGCCGGTACAGACCTTTAAAGAAGAGAAGAAGATCATCAGCCTGGCGACCATCCAGTCGCCGCTGGGTGCTCAATTCCGCATCACCGGCCTGAACGGCCAGGGTGAGTCATCCGAACTGGCGCTGCTGCTGCGTGCCGGTGGCCTGGCCGCCCCGATGTACTTCGCTGAAGAACGTACCATCGGCCCGAGCCTGGGTGCTGACAACATCACCAAGGGTATCGACGCTGCACTGTGGGGCATGCTGTTCGTCTCCCTGTTCATCATCGCCATCTATCGCTTCTTCGGCGTCATCGCCACCGTCGCGCTGGCGGGCAACATGGTGATGCTGCTGGCCCTGATGTCGCTGCTGGGTGCAACGCTGACCCTGCCAGGTATCGCCGGTATCGTACTCACCATGGGTATGGCGGTTGACGCCAACGTACTGATCTTCTCGCGGATTCGTGAAGAGATTGCTGCGGGCATGACCGTGCAACGGGCAATCAACGAAGGCTTCGGCCGGGCATTTACTGCAATTCTCGACTCCAACCTGACCACCCTGTTGGTCGGCGGGATTCTCTTTGCCATGGGCACCGGCCCGGTCAAAGGTTTTGCGGTGACCATGTCCCTCGGTATCTTTACCTCGATGTTCACGGCCATCATGGTGACCCGCGCAATGGTCAACCTGATCTTTGGCGGACGTGACTTCAAGAAGTTGTGGATTTAAGGGGCTGCCATGTTACGTACAATCAACTTCATGGGCGTTCGCAACGTTGCGTTCGGCTTCACCATGCTCCTTACCGTTCTGGCGTTGTTCAGCTGGTTCCATAAGGGCCTGAACTACGGTCTGGACTTCACCGGCGGTACGCTCATCGAGCTGACCTACGAGAAGCCGGCCGACGTTAGCCTGGTGCGCAACGAGCTGGTCAAGGCCGGCTATCACGAAGCCATCGTCCAGAGCTTTGGTGCAACCACTGACCTGCTGGTGCGTATGCCGGGCGAAGACCCGCAACTGGGTCACCAGGTAGCCGAGGCCTTGCAGAAGGTCGGCGGCGACAACCCGGCGTCGGTCAAGCGCGTCGAGTTCGTGGGCCCGCAGGTAGGTGAAGAACTGCGTGACCAAGGCGGCCTCGGCATGCTGATGGCGCTGGTCGGCATCATGATCTACCTGGCTTTCCGCTTTCAGTGGAAGTTCGGTGTCGGCGCCATTGTGTCGCTGATCCACGACGTGATCGTGACCGTGGGTATCCTGGCCTACTTCCAGATCACCTTCGACCTGACGGTATTGGCGGCGGTGCTGGCAATCATTGGCTACTCCCTCAACGACACCATCGTGGTATTCGACCGGGTTCGTGAGAACTTCCGGGTGCTGCGCAAGGCGACGTTGATCGAGAACATCAACATCTCCACCACCCAGACCCTGCTGCGCACCATGGCGACGTCGATCTCCACCTTGCTGGCGATTGCCGCACTGATGGTGTTCGGTGGCGACAACCTGTGGGGCTTCTCGCTGTCGCTGTTCATCGGCGTGCTGGCGGGTACCTACTCGTCGATCTACATCGCCAACGTGGTACTGATCTGGCTGAACCTCAACAGCGAAGACTTGATCCCTCCTGCCAGCACCGGCAAGGAGGTCGACGACCGCCCTTGATGGGTGATTGTTGATCTGCTGTTACAAATAAGGCGCGAGTATTGAACTCGCGCCTTTTTTTTTGCTCCAAGGCTGGGTATAGCGCGGATCGTTCGGTCCGTTTGTGATGGTCAGGAGGTTCACGTGAACAAGTCGTTACTGGTTGGTGCGGTATTGGGTGCTGTCGGTGTGACTGCCGGGGGTGCTGTTGCCACCTACAGCCTGGTAAAAAGCGGCCCTGAGTATGCGCAAGTGCTGGCGGTGCAGCCGGTGAAAACCCAGATTAAAACCCCGCGTGAAGTCTGCAAGGATGTTGCCGTAACCCGGCAGAAACCTGTGCAGGATCAGCATCAGATCGTCGGTACGGTGGTCGGTGCGCTGGCGGGCGGCCTGTTGGGTAATCAGGTCGGCGGCGGTAATGGCAAGAAGCTGGCCACCGTGGCCGGTGCGGTCGGTGGCGGTTACGCTGGTAACAAGGTTCAGGAAGGCATGCAGAACCGCGATACCTACACCACCACGCAAACTCGTTGTAATACCGTTAATGACATCAGCGACAAGGTTGTCGGGTACGACGTACGTTACACCCTGGACGGCAAGGAAGGCTCCGTGCGCATGGATCGTGATCCAGGCAACCAGATCCCCGTCGACAAGGAGGGGCGCCTGGTTATCGGTCAGAACCAGCCGCAGCAGTAATCCCAGGTATAAAAAAAGCACCCCGAGGGGTGCTTTTTTGTGCTCGCTCGCTTAGCGCTTCAGCGAAGCCGGCAGGTGCGGCTGGATCGCCGTCAGGACTGCCTTGAAGCATTTGGTGTTGCCGGCAACCACGTGACCCTTCTCCAGGAAGTCGTGACCACCGGTGAAGTCGCTCACCAGGCCGCCCGCTTCTTGAATCAGCAGTGCGCCTGCAGCCATGTCCCACTCGGACAGGCCCGACTCCCAGAACGCATCAAAACGGCCGGCAGCGACATACGCCAGGTCCAGGCTGGCTGCGCCGGCGCGACGGATGCCGGCGGTCTGGCCAACCAGGGCGCGGAACATGCCCAGGTAGTTTTCCAGGTTGTCCATCTGGTCGTCACGGAACGGGAAGCCGGTACCCAGCAGGGCGCCGTCGAGGCTGGTGCGACCGCTGACGCGCAGGCGGCGACCGTTCAACTGGGCGCCACGGCCACGGCTGGCGGTGAATTCTTCCTGGCGAACCGGGTCCAGCACAACGGCGTGTTCCAGACGGCCACGGTATTTGCAGGCAATGCTCACGGCAAAGTGCGGGATGCCGCGCAGGAAGTTGGTGGTGCCATCCAGTGGGTCGATGATCCACAGGTAGTCTTCGCCTTCGCCGCTACCTTTGCGCAGGCCGGTTTCTTCACCGAGGATGCCGTGGGTAGGGTAGGCCTTGCGCAGCGCGTCGATGATTTTCTGCTCGGCGGCGCGATCCACCTCGGATACGTAATCCTTGGCGTCTTTTTCGTCGACCTTGATGGTATCCAGGCGCTCGATGGAGCGGAAGATCAATTCACTGGCGCTGCGGGCGGCGCGCAGCGCGATATTCAGCATGGGCTGCATGGATGTGTCACCTAAGGTTGTTAAAGAAAGCCGAGCATTCTAGCAGAAACTTTCTTCAGGTGAAGGACGACGTTACCTTTCATGGCATAACCTTAGGCTGTTCTGTAAGATTTGCTCCCCTTTCCCGTGTCCGAGAGCGCCTCCCTTGCTGCAAAACATTCGTGTCGTCCTCGTCAATACCAGTCATCCCGGCAATATCGGCGGCGTGGCGCGAGCCATGAAGAACATGGGGCTGACGCGCCTGGTGCTGGTGGAGCCGCGGGTGTTCCCGCACCACGAGGCCGATGCGCGCGCGTCCGGCGCCAATGACATCCTCGAAAAAGCCCAGGTCGTTGCCACTCTGGAAGACGCCCTGGTCGGCTGCAACCTCGTGCTCGGCACCAGCGCTCGCGACCGTCGCATCCCCTGGCCGCTGCTGGATCCTCGCGAATGCGGGACCAAAGTCGTGGAAGAGGCCGCCGGCGGCGCTGAAATCGCCTTGGTATTCGGCCGTGAAGACTCCGGCCTGACCAATGAAGAGCTGCAGCGATGTCATTATCACGTGCACATTCCATCAGACCCTGAGTTCAGTTCGCTGAACCTCGGGGCAGCGGTGCAGGTGTTGAGCTATGAAGTGCGCATGGCCTGGCTGGCTGCTGAAGGCCAGCCAAGCAAGGTTGAAAAGGATGAGGTTGCATCGACCAAGAGTGGCGAACTGGCCACCATGGACGAGCTGGAGCGATTCTATGAGCACCTGGAGCAAACCCTGGTGGCCATCGAGTTCCTCGATCCGGAAAAACCGCGGCACTTGATGGCGCGTCTGCGCCGGCTATACGGACGCAGCTCGGTCAGCCGGGCAGAAATGAATATATTGCGTGGCATCCTCACGGAAACCCAGAAAGCGGCCCGTGGCGAGCTTCTTAAGCGGAAGGATTAAAAATGTTCGAGCGTTTGCGAGAAGATATCCAGAGTGTTTTCCACCGTGACCCGGCGGCGCGCAACGCCTTTGAAGTGCTGACCTGCTACCCGGGCATGCACGCGATCTGGATCCATCGCCTGTCCGGCGCCTTGTGGGGCATGGGCTGGAAATGGCTGGCGCGGCTGGTGTCGAACTTCGGCCGTTGGTTGACCGGGATTGAGATTCATCCGGGCGCCAAGGTCGGCCGTCGTTTCTTTATCGACCACGGCATGGGCATCGTTATTGGCGAGACCGCCGAGATTGGTGATGACGTGACCCTGTACCAGGGCGTGACCCTGGGTGGCACAACCTGGAACAAAGGCAAGCGCCACCCTACGCTGGAAGATGGCGTTGTAGTCGGGGCGGGCGCGAAGGTGCTCGGTCCGTTTACCGTCGGTGCGGGCGCCAAGGTCGGCTCCAATGCTGTGGTGACCAAGGCTGTACCGCCTGGCGCAACGGTTGTCGGCATTCCCGGGCGGATCATCGTCAAGCCGGAAGTGGGTGATGAGCAGGAAGCCAAGCGCAAGGCCATGGCCGAGAAGATCGGCTTCGATGCCTATGGCGTCAGCGAAGACATGCCTGACCCGGTAGCGCGTGCCATCGGTCAGTTGCTGGATCACCTGCAAGCGGTGGACGGCAAGCTGGATGGTATGTGCGGTGCCCTGAAAGACCTCGGCAGCAGCTACTGCGCCAAGGATCTGCCTGAGCTGCGCAAGGAAGACTTCGCCGAGATCAAGGACGAAAGTGCCGCCACCAAGGCTGGCTGAAGTCTCGCAATCACTGCAAAACCCATGTGGGAGCGGGCTTGCTCGCGAAAGCTGCGCGTCAGTCACCGAATATATTGACTGAATCACCGCATTCGCGAGCAAGCCCGCTCCCACATTTTGACCTTCATTAGCCCCGAATTCCCGCTTGGCCCTGTTCCCGCTGGTCCATCCCGTCCCGCCCTGCTATGATTCGCGCGCCCTTTTTACGGGTATTCCTGACTAAAGTACTAGGTCTTATAGTTGACTTAAATACTCGGGAATCGCATACTTGCTCCCATTCTGAAACACCTTGGTACTTGTCCATGAGACTGACTACAAAAGGCCGATACGCGGTGACCGCCATGCTTGACCTGGCCTTGCACGCGCAAAATGGGCCGGTGTCCCTGGCCGATATCTCCGAGCGCCAAGGCATTTCCCTGTCCTACCTCGAGCAGTTGTTCGCCAAGTTGCGCCGCAGCAATCTGGTTTCCAGCGTTCGTGGTCCAGGCGGCGGCTATCAATTGTCCCGCGAGATGCAGGGCATCCAGGTCGCCCAGGTGATCGACGCGGTGAACGAATCCGTCGATGCCACCAAATGCCAGGGCCTGGGTGATTGCCACGCAGGCGACACCTGCCTTACGCACCACTTGTGGTGTGACCTGAGCCTGCAGATCCATGAGTTTTTGAGTGGTATCAGCTTGGCTGATCTTGTGACTCGCCGTGAGGTGCAAGAAGTAGCCCAGCGTCAGGACCAGCGCCGTTGCAACACCAAGGCGCCGCGTCTGGACAAGATTGAAGCGTCCGCCGTCGAGTGACAGCCGAAGAGCTAACGGCACGCCAGCCAGCCTGATTTAGGAGAAAGTCCATGAAATTGCCGATTTACCTTGATTACTCAGCGACCACCCCGGTTGATCCGCGTGTCGCGCAAAAGATGAGCGAATGCCTGCTGGTTGACGGAAACTTCGGTAACCCGGCGTCCCGTTCCCACGTTTTCGGCTGGAAAGCCGAAGAAGCAGTGGAAAACGCTCGTCGCCAGGTCGCTGACCTGGTGAATGCCGACCCACGTGAAATCGTCTGGACCTCCGGTGCCACCGAGTCCGACAACCTGGCAATCAAGGGTGCGGCGCATTTCTACGCGACCAAAGGCAAACACCTGATCACCACCAAGATTGAGCACAAGGCTGTCCTCGACACCATGCGCCAACTGGAGCGTGAAGGTTTTGAGGTTACCTACCTCGAGCCAACCACCGACGGTATCGTGACCCCTGCGATGATCGAAGCCGCGATGCGTGAAGACACCATCCTGGTTTCCGTGATCCACGTGAACAACGAAATCGGCACCATCAACGACATCGCCGCCATCGGCGAGCTGACCCGCTCCAAGGGTGTGTTGCTGCACGTCGACGCTGCGCAGTCCACCGGCAAGGTCGATATTGACCTGTCGAAACTGAAAGTCGACCTGATGTCGTTCTCTGCCCACAAGACCTACGGACCTAAAGGCATCGGCGCCCTCTACGTGAGCCGCAAGCCTCGCGTACGTATCGAAGCCACCATGCACGGCGGCGGTCACGAGCGCGGCATGCGTTCGGGCACCCTGGCGACCCACCAGATCGTCGGCATCGGCGAAGCGTTCCGTGTGGCCAAGGAAGACATGGCTGCCGAAAACGTGCGCATCAAGGCCCTGAGCGATCGCTTCTACAAGCAGGTCGAGCACCTTGAAGAGCTGTACATCAACGGCAGCATGACCGCCCGTGTACCGCACAACCTGAATTTGAGCTTCAACTACGTCGAAGGCGAGTCGCTGATCATGGCGCTCAAGGACCTGGCGGTTTCGTCCGGCTCGGCCTGCACCTCGGCTTCCCTTGAGCCGTCTTACGTCCTGCGCGCCCTGGGCCGCAACGACGAACTGGCTCACAGCTCGATCCGCTTTACATTCGGCCGTTTCACCACCGAAGAAGAAGTCGACTACGCCGCGCAGAAAGTCTGCGAGGCCGTCACCAAGCTGCGTACCTTGTCCCCGCTGTGGGACATGTACAAGGACGGTGTCGACATTTCCAAGATCGAGTGGGCGGCACACTAAATATAGAAGCCGCCACCCAAAAGGCTCTGTAAAGACGTGGCGGAAAACGCAGGCGTGTTTACAGGGCTCCAGAGCGGCCCTGATGAGTGAGGATTCAGTACCATGGCTTACAGCGAAAAGGTCATCGACCACTACGAAAACCCGCGCAACGTCGGCAAGATGAACGCGGAAGACCCTGATGTCGGCACCGGCATGGTCGGCGCTCCGGCGTGCGGCGACGTTATGCGCCTGCAGATCAAGGTCAACGAAGCTGGCGTTATCGAAGACGCCAAGTTCAAGACCTACGGTTGCGGTTCGGCCATCGCCTCCAGCTCCCTGGCGACCGAATGGATGAAAGGCAAGACCCTGGATGAGGCTGTGACTATCAGCAACACCCAGCTGGCCGAAGAGCTGGCCTTGCCGCCAGTGAAAATCCACTGCTCGGTACTCGCAGAAGACGCCATCAAGGCGGCCGTTCGCGACTACAAGCAGAAGAAAGGCTTGATCTAAGCAATTTGGCGACGAGTAAGGAGTCACGATGGCTATCAGCATGACAGAAGCGGCTGCGCAGCACATTCGCCGCTCCCTGAATGGGCGCGGTAAAGGTGAGGGGATTCGTCTGGGTGTTCGCACCACGGGCTGTTCCGGCCTTGCCTACGTGCTGGAGTTTGTCGACGAGGTGGTCGAGGAAGATCAGGTGTTCGAGAGTCACGGCGAAAAAGTGATCATCGACCCGAAAAGCCTGACCTACCTGGACGGCACCGAACTCGATTTTGTCAAGGAAGGGTTGAACGAAGGCTTCAAGTTCAACAACCCCAACGTACGCGGTGAATGTGGCTGCGGCGAAAGCTTCAACATCTGAGGCTGATTGTGGGTACTCCTTGTCATTTCGCTTTGTTCGAGCTGCAGCCGAGTTTTCGACTGGACCTTGAACAGCTTGCCACGCGCTACCGTGAATTGGCGCGTGGGGTGCATCCGGACCGCTTCGCTGACGCTTCCGAGCGTGAGCAACGCCTGGCGCTGGAGCAATCAGCCAGCCTCAACGAAGCCTATCAGACGCTCAAGAACCCTCCCAAACGCGCGCGCTACCTGCTCGCGATGGGCGGTCGCGAGCTGCCGCTTGAAGTTACGGTCCAGGACCCTGATTTCCTGATGCAGCAGATGCAATGGCGCGAGGAGCTTGAAGAACTGCAGGACGAGGCTGATCTGGCCGGAGTCGCAGTGTTCAAGCGCCGTCTGAAAGTGGCCCAGGATGAACTCAACGAAAGCTTCGCAGCCTGTTGGGATGATGCAGCGCAACGTGAACAGGCCGAACGCCTGATGCGGCGCATGCAGTTCCTCGACAAGCTCACCTACGAAGTGCGCCAGTTAGAAGAGCGCCTCGACGATTAACCCAGTGCCGCCCAGGTTGCACGCCTGATATACAGATAAGTCCTGATTACCATGGCCCTACTGCAGATCGCCGAACCCGGTCAAAGTCCTCAACCGCACCAGCGTCGTCTGGCGGTCGGGATTGACTTGGGCACTACCAATTCGCTGGTCGCTGCATTGCGCAGCGGTCTTTCCGAGCCGCTGCCCGACGCGGATGGCCAAGTCATCCTGCCGTCTGCCGTGCGTTATCACGCTGACCGCACCGAAGTGGGCGAGTCGGCCAAGCTGGCGGCGTCTACCGATCCTTTGAATACCGTGCTGTCGGTCAAGCGCTTGATGGGTCGTGGTTTGTCCGACGTCAAGCAGCTGGGCGACCAGCTTCCATACCGCTTTGTCGGCGGCGAATCACATATGCCGTTCATCGACACGATCCAGGGCCCGAAAAGCCCGGTGGAAGTGTCGGCCGATATCCTCAAGGTCTTGCGCCAGCGCGCCGAGACCACCTTGGGTGGCGAACTGGTAGGTGCGGTGATTACTGTTCCTGCATATTTCGATGACGCTCAGCGCCAGGCCACCAAGGATGCGGCGAAACTTGCCGGCCTGAACGTGCTGCGCCTGCTCAACGAGCCGACCGCAGCCGCTGTGGCTTACGGTCTGGATCAGCACGCCGAAGGCCTGGTGGCTATTTACGACCTGGGCGGCGGTACCTTTGATATTTCGATCCTGCGCCTGACCGGCGGTGTCTTCGAAGTGTTGGCTACCGGTGGCGATACCGCTCTGGGTGGCGATGACTTCGATCACGCCATTGCTGGCTGGATCATCACCAGTGCCGGCTTGTCTGCCGACCTGGACCCGGGTGCGCAACGTAATTTGCTGCAAACTGCCTGTGCCGCCAAAGAAGCGCTGACTGACGCTGCGTCGGTTGAAGTTTCCTACGGTAGCTGGTCGGCTCAACTGACCCGCGAAGCGTTCGATTCGTTGATCGAACCGATGGTCGCCCGCAGCCTGAAAGCCTGCCGCCGCGCCGTGCGTGATTCCGGTGTCGAGCTGGAAGACGTGGTCGCCGTGGTCATGGTGGGTGGTTCGACCCGCGTGCCGCGTGTTCGTGAGGCGGTCGCTGAAGCCTTCGGCCGTCAGCCGCTGACTGAAATCGACCCGGATCAAGTGGTGGCCATTGGTGCCGCGATCCAGGCCGATACCCTCGCCGGTAACAAGCGTGATGGTGGCGAACTGCTTCTGCTCGACGTGATCCCGTTGTCCCTGGGGCTGGAAACCATGGGCGGCCTGATGGAGAAGGTGATTCCACGCAACACCACCATCCCCGTTGCCCGCGCCCAGGACTTCACCACGTACAAAGATGGTCAGACGGCCATGATGATTCATGTGCTGCAGGGCGAGCGTGAGCTGATCAGCGACTGCCGTTCCCTGGCGCGCTTCGAATTGCGCGGCATTCCGGCGATGGTGGCTGGTGCGGCGAAGATTCGCGTGACCTTCCAGGTCGACGCCGACGGCTTGCTCAGCGTTGCCGCTCGCGAACTGGCCTCCGGCGTTGAAGCCAGCATCCAGGTCAAGCCGTCCTACGGCCTGACCGACGGCGAAATCGCCAAGATGCTCAAGGATTCGTTCCAGTACGCCGGTGACGACAAGGTCGCCCGCGTGCTGCGTGAGCAGCAAGTCGACGCCCAGCGCCTGCTCGAAGCGGTGCAGGGCGCCCTTGAAGCTGACGGCGAGCGTCTGCTGGATGCCGAAGAGCGCATGGTCATCGACCTGCAAATGCAGGAACTGGCTGAATTGATGAAAGGCACCGATGGTTACGCCATCGAGCAACAGACCAAGCGCCTGTCGCAAGTGACCGATGCCTTTGCCGCCCGTCGCATGGACCAGACGGTGAAAGCCGCCCTGGCGGGCCGCAACTTGAACGAACTTGAGGATTAACTGATGCCGCAGATCATTTTTCTGCCACACGCCGAGCATTGCCCGGACGGTATGGTTGTGGAGGCTGAGACCGGCAAGTCCATTCTCGAAGTCGCTCACGATAACCACATCGAGATCGAAAGCGCCTGCGGCGGCGTTAACGCCTGTACCACGTGCCATTGCATCATTCGCGAAGGTTTCAATAGCCTGGAAGAGGCTGATGAGCTGGAAGAGGACTATCTTGATAGGGCGTGGGGCCTTGAGCCGACGTCGCGATTGAGCTGTCAGGCAAAAGTGGGAACAGAAGACCTCACCGTCGAGATTCCGAAGTATTCGCTCAACCATGCCGCCGAAGCGCCGCATTGATTCAAGGAAATGTCATGAGCCTGAAATGGGTTGATGTACAAGAAATCGCTATACAACTTGCTGAAGCTCACCCGGATGTCGATCCTCTGTCGGTGAACTTCGTCAAGTTGCGCAACCTGGTGATGCAGCTGCCGGAATTTGACGACATCCCGGATCGGGGTGGCGAAAAGGTTCTTGAGGCGATACAAGGCCTGTGGATCGAAGAAGCAGACTGAATCGCCTTTTTACGCAGTTAGGCAATACCCAAGAACCCGCGTATAATTCGCGGGTTTAATTTTTCGCAAATTACCGTTTCTGGAGTTACACCATGGCTGTTCAACGTACTTTCTCCATCATCAAGCCTGACGCTGTTGCAAAAAACGTCATCGGCGAGATCACCACTCGTTTCGAAAAAGCCGGCCTGAAGGTTGTAGCTTCGAAACTCAAGCAACTGTCCAAGGCTGAAGCTGAAGGCTTCTACGCTGAGCACAGCGCTCGTGGTTTCTTCGGCGACCTGGTTGCCTTCATGATCTCCGGCCCTGTTGTTGTTCAGGTTCTGGAAGGCGAAAACGCTATCGCTCTGAACCGTGAGCTGATGGGCGCTACCAACCCTAAAGAAGCTGCTGCCGGCACCATCCGTGCTGACTTCGCTGAATCGATCGACGCCAACGCCGTTCACGGTTCGGACTCCGAAGCCGCTGCTGTCCGCGAAATCTCGTACTTTTTCGCTGCTACTGAAGTAACCGCTCGCTAAGCATTGGCTTAAAAGAGCGAAGGTGAATCCATGACTACATTGACTGCAAAAACCAACCTGCTGGGTCTGACTCAACAGGAAATGGAAAAATTCTTCGACTCAATCGGGGAGAAGCGTTTTCGTGCCGCTCAGGTAATGAAGTGGATTCACCATCTTGGCGTCGATGATTTCGACGCCATGACGAACGTCAGCAAGGCCCTGCGCGACAAGCTCAAGGCCATTGCCGAAGTTCGCGGCCCCGAAGTGGTCAGCGAGGACATTTCCACCGACGGCACCCGTAAGTGGGTGGTGCGCGTGGCGTCCGGCAGCTGCGTCGAGACCGTGTACATTCCCCAGGGCAAACGCGGCACTCTGTGCGTTTCGTCCCAGGCAGGCTGTGCCCTGGACTGCAGTTTCTGCTCCACCGGCAAGCAAGGTTTCAACAGCAACCTCACCGCCGCCGAAGTCATCGGCCAGGTGTGGATTGCCAATAAATCGTTCGGCAGCATCCCGGCGACCGCCGACCGTGCCATCACCAACGTGGTGATGATGGGCATGGGCGAGCCGCTGCTGAACTTCGACAACGTTGTCGCGGCCATGCACCTGATGATGGACGACCTGGGCTACGGTATCTCCAAGCGCCGCGTGACCCTGTCGACCTCCGGCGTGGTACCGATGATCGATGAGCTGGCCAAGCACATCGACGTCTCCCTGGCGTTGTCGCTGCACGCACCGAATGACGCATTGCGTAACCAATTGGTGCCGATCAACAAGAAGTATCCGCTTAAGATGCTGCTCGAATCTTGCCAGCGTTACATGGCGACCTTGGGCGAAAAGCGTGTGTTGACCATTGAGTACACCATGCTCAAGGACATCAACGACAAGGTCGAGCACGCGGTCGAGATGATCGAGTTGCTCAAGAACGTACCGTGCAAGATCAACCTGATTCCGTTTAACCCGTTTCCCCATTCTGGCTATGAGCGGCCGAGCAACAACGCCATCCGCCGTTTCCAGGATCAACTGCACCATGCAGGCTTCAATGTCACCGTGCGCACCACCCGCGGCGAAGACATCGATGCGGCATGTGGCCAATTGGTAGGACAGGTGCTGGATCGCACCCGTCGCAGCGAACGTTATATCGCCGTGCGTGAATTGAGTGCCGCCGACGATATGCCGCAAAGCGCCGCGACTCGAACCTGAGAGAGGATCTCTATGCCCTTGCGCCTTGCGCTGCTTTTGCTTGTTGCCAGCCTCGCGGCTGGCTGTGTTTCATCGGGCCATGACAGCCCGTTGCAAACCGGCAAGGGCCGTGACGAAGCGCGAGCTGCCTATGTGCAGCTGGGCTTGGGGTACTTGCAGCAAGGGATGACCGAACAGGCCAAGGTGCCGCTGAAAAAAGCCCTCGAGCTGGATGGCAGCGACGCCGACGCCAATGCTGCGTTGGCCTTGGTGTTCCAGGTCCAGGCCGAGCCCGAATTGGCCGATCAATATTTCCAAAAGGCCCTGGCCACACGCCCTGGCGACCCAAGACTGCTGAATAACTACGGCAGTTTTTTGTTTGCGCAGAAACGTTATGCCCAGGCATCCGAATATTTCCAGCAGGCTGCGGCCGATACCCTCTATCCTGAGCGTTCGCGGGTTTTCGAGAACCTGGGGGTGACCTCAATGCTTCTCGGCCAGCGCGACACCGCACGCCAGCAACTGGAAAAAGCCCTGCACCTGAACCAGCGCCAGCCACGGGCCTTGCTCGAAATGGCTGAGTTGTCCTTCGAAGACAGGCATTATGTGCCGGCACGTGACTATTACGAGCGTTTTAGCCTGCTGAGCGGGCAAAATGCACGTAGTCTATTGCTCGGTGTGCGCCTGGCGACGGTTCATGAAGAACGCGACAAGGCCGCACGTTTTGGCCAGCAACTCGAACGACTCTATCCCGGTACGCCGGAATATCAGCAATACCTGTCGGAGCAATGATGAAAGCGGCGCACCCGGAAGTTGTAGCAGCTAATCGTGGAAACCCAGGCGAGACCTTGCGTCAGGCCCGCGAAAGCAATGGTTGGTCGCTGGCAGAAGTGGCCCTCAAGCTCAATTTGACCACGACTTCATTGGGCAACCTTGAAGCTGGCGCATTCGACAAGCTGCCAGGGCATACCTTTGCCCGCGGCTATATCCGCGCCTACGCGAAGTTGCTGGGTATCGACCAGGCTGCATTGGTCCAGGAATTCGACCAAATCACCGGTACCGATTCCCAGGGCAGCAATGTCCATGGTCTTGGCCGCATTGAAGAGCCTGTGCGGGTTTCCCACACCATTTTGCGCATTGTCAGCCTGTTGCTGCTCATCGCCGTGATCGGCGGTGGTTTTGTATGGTGGCAGGATCAGACCGCCCAGCGTGGCAAGGACTTGTCCAGCAACGCCATGGAGCACGTCGAAGTCGAAAGCGCCGACGGCACCACCCAGATTCATCCGTTGGATGAGCCGGAAGACCAGGCCGTGGCCCAGGGTCAGGCGGCGCCTGAGGCAGGGCCAAGCGCCGAGCAGCCTGCGCCCGAAGCAGGTACTGCCGCCGCAGTGGCACCCGTCGCACCCGCTCCAGCGGTTGCAGTGACGCCTGCTGCTCCAGCTCATACGCCAGCAACGCCAGCAGTACCGGCGCAGGCTCCGGCAACAACGGCTCCCGTCGCCCCGGCGATTTCCGCGCCAACCACCCCGGTACTGATCGCCGGTGATGGCCGAGTACAAATTACCTACGTCGCTGACTGCTGGACGCAAGTCTCCGATGGCAACGGCAAGGTGCTGTTCAGTGGTCTGAAGCGTAAGGGAGATACACTTGACCAGGGCGGCAAGCCTCCTTTGACGCTGCGTCTGGGCTTTGCCCGTGGCGCGCAAGTGGCCTACAACGGCCAGCCTGTGGACGTGGCGCCGTTCACCAGTGGCGAGACTGCTCGCCTCAAGTTGGGACAATAAAGTCATGCACGGCGAATCTCCAATCAAACGTCGCGTATCGCGCAAGATCTGGGTCGGCTCGGTGCCGGTGGGCGGCGATGCCCCTATCGCAGTACAAAGCATGACCAACAGCGACACCAATGATGTGGCGGCCACTGTCGCCCAGATCAACCGCCTGGAAGCGGCGGGCGTCGACATCGTGCGGGTTTCCGTACCGGATATGGACGCTGCCGAAGCCTTTGGCCGCATCAAGCAACTGGTCAAGGTGCCGCTGGTCGCCGATATCCACTTCGACTACAAGATCGCGTTGCGCGTGGCCGAATTGGGCGTCGATTGCCTGCGGATCAACCCGGGCAACATCGGTCGTGAAGACCGGGTTCGCGCCGTGGTGGATGCCGCCCGTGATCGCGGGATTCCAATTCGCATCGGCGTCAACGCCGGCTCGCTGGAAAAAGACCTGCAAAAGAAGTACGGCGAGCCGACGCCGGCCGCACTGGTCGAGTCCGCGCTGCGCCACGTAGAACACCTTGAACGCCTGAATTTCCAGGACTTCAAGGTCAGCGTAAAGGCTTCCGACGTGTTCATGGCGGTAGAAGCGTACCGCCTGCTGGCCAAGGAAATCGTCCAGCCGCTGCACCTGGGTATCACCGAAGCCGGCGGTTTACGCTCAGGCACAGTGAAATCTGCGGTGGGTCTCGGTATGCTGCTGGCCGACGGGATTGGCGATACTATTCGCATCTCCCTCGCGGCAGACCCGGTAGAGGAAGTGAAAGTCGGTTACGACATTCTCAAATCCCTGCATTTGCGTTCCCGTGGCATCAACTTCATTGCCTGCCCGAGTTGCTCGCGGCAGAACTTCGACGTGGTGAAAACCATGAACGAACTGGAAGTACGCCTCGAAGACCTGCTGGTGCCGCTGGATGTCGCGGTGATCGGCTGTGTGGTCAACGGGCCGGGTGAGGCCAAAGAGGCCCATGTGGGCCTGACCGGTGGTACGCCAAACCTGATTTACATCGACGGCAAGCCGTCGCAGAAATTGACGAATGACAATCTGGTGGATGAGCTGGAACGGCTGATCCGCCAGAAAGCGGCCGAAAAGGTCGAAGCTGACGCAGCGGTTATCGCGCGCGGCTGATCGAACGAATTTAAGGATTTGATGTGAGCAAGTCTCTGCAAGCCATTCGTGGCATGAACGACATCCTGCCTGAGCAGACGCCCCTGTGGCGCTACTTCGAGGGCACTGTCGCGCGCCTGCTGGATAACTACGGTTACAAGCAGATCCGCATGCCGATCGTCGAGTTCACCGAGCTGTTCAAGCGCTCCATCGGTGAAGTGACCGACATCGTCGAAAAAGAGATGTACACCTTCGAAGACCGCAACGGTGACTCCCTGACCCTGCGTCCGGAAGGTACTGCCGCGTGTGTGCGTGCGGTGCTCGAACATGGCCTCACCGGCGGTGGTCAGCCGCAGAAGCTCTGGTACATCGGCCCGATGTTCCGCCACGAGCGTCCGCAGAAAGGCCGTTATCGCCAGTTTCACCAGATCGGCCTGGAAGTCTTCAACCTAGACGGTCCGGACATCGACGCCGAGCTGATCGTGCTGACCTGGCGCCTGTGGGGCATGCTGGGCATCCGTGATGCGGTCAAGCTTGAACTCAACAGCCTGGGCACCAGCGAATCCCGGGGCCGCTACCGCGAAGCCCTGGTGGAATTCCTGTCGGCCCACCTGGACAAGCTGGACGAAGACAGCCAGCGTCGCCTGAAAACCAACCCGCTGCGGGTACTGGACACCAAGAACGCCGAGACCCAGGCCGTACTGGTGGACGCGCCGAAAATGGCCGACTACCTGGACGACGAGTCCCGTATCCACTTCGAGGGCCTCAAGGCTCGCCTGGATGCAGCCGGTATTCCTTACGTCATCAACCCGAAACTGGTGCGTGGCCTCGATTACTACAGCAAGACCGTGTTCGAGTGGGTCACCGACAAGCTCGGCGCCCAGGGCACGGTGTGTGCCGGTGGTCGTTACGACGGCCTGGTCGAGCAGATGGGCGGCAAGCCAACCACCGGCGTAGGTTTTGCCATGGGCATCGAGCGGCTGATCCTGCTGCTGGAAACCCTGGAGCAGGTTCCCGAAGAAATCTCCCGTCAGGTGGACGTGTACTTCTGTGCCTTTGGCGAGGCGGCCGAACTGGCTGCCCTGGCCCTGAGCGAGAAACTGCGCGACCAACTGCCGAACCTGCGCCTGCAAGTCAATGCCGGCGCCGGCAGCTTCAAAAGCCAGTTCAAGAAAGCCGACAAGAGCGGTGCGTTGTATGCACTGATCCTGGGTGATGATGAATTGGCCCAGCAAGTGGTAAGTTTCAAACCCCTGCGTGGTCAGGGTGAACAACAAAGCATTGCCTTTGATGCGCTTGCAGCGCACCTGGCCACCTGCATCGTGCAGGGTTGAAGCTGTCAAACAGCCGATTTAGCGATTAAGGAGTATTGGGGTGTCGAGTACTGATGATGACCAGCTGGCCGAGTTCAAAGACTGGTGGCAGCGCAACGGCAAGCCCCTGGTCACTGGCGGCTTGCTGGCTTTAGTAGTGGTGTTCGGCTGGCAAGCCTGGCACAAGTATCAGGCTAACCAGTCGCAAGGCGCCTCGATTATCTATCAGCAACTGCTGGAAACCACGCTGACGCCAAACGGCAAGCCTGACCTGGCCCAGGTTGCAGACCTGGCCGGCAAGCTGAAGAGCGAATTCGGCGGTAGCACCTACGCGCAATACGGCAGCCTGTTCGTCGCAAAAGTTGCGGTCGACAACGGCAAGCTGGATGACGCAGCCTCCGAGCTGAAAGCCATCACCGACAAGCCGGCCAACCCGACACTGGGTGAAATCGCACGTCAGCGTCTGGCTCAGGTACTGGCGGCACAGAACAAGGCCGACGAAGCACTGAAACTGCTCGACGGCGATGCTGACAAGGCATTCCTGGCCACTCGTGAAGAGCTCAAGGGCGACCTCCTGGTCCAATTGGGTCGTACCGACGAAGCCAATGCTGCGTACCAAAAAGCCAAGGCGGCGCTGTCTGATGAAGCGGCGGTCGGTGGCTTACAAATCAAGCTCGACGACTTGGCCAAAGGGGATGCGTGACGTGATCCGTTGGAAACATGCAGCATTGCTGGCTCTGGCCGTTTTGGCCGCGGGTTGCAGCAGCAACAGCAAAAAAGAACTGCCTCCGGCCGAGCTGACCAGCTTCAAGGAAGAAGTGGTCCTGCAAAAGCAGTGGAGCCGCTCCATTGGTGACGGTCAGGGCGATCTGTACAACCTGATGGTCCCGGCGATCGACGGTGACACTATCTACGCCGCTGATTCCACCGGTGTTGTGGTCTCCATGGATCGCATGAACGGCGACGTCAAGTGGAAGAAAGACCTCGAACTGCCTGTGTCCGGCGCCGTTGGCGTGGGTTCTGGCCTGGTGATGCTCGGCACGCTGAAAGGCGACGTCGTGGCACTGGATTCGAGCACCGGTGAAGAGAAATGGCGCGCTCGCGTGACCAGTGAAGTGCTCTCGCCGCCTGCTACCAACGGTGACGTGGTTGTCGTGCAGACCCAGGATGACCGTGTGATCGGCCTCGACGCCGCCACCGGTAACCAGCGCTGGTTGTATGACAGCACGCCGGCGGTCCTGACCTTGCGCGGTACCAGCGGTCCGGTTGTAACCAGCAACCTGGCACTGGCAGGCCTATCGACCGGTAAAGTGGTCGCCCTGGACACCCAGAACGGCGTCCCGGCCTGGGAAACCCGGGTCGCGATTCCTCAAGGTCGTTCGGAACTGGACCGCGTAGTGGACATCGACGGTGGCTTGCTGCTGTCGGGTGATACCCTTTACGTCGCTACTTATCAGGGCCGTGTTGCGGCGCTGGACGTGCAGAGCGGCCGGATCAACTGGCAGCGTGATGCTTCCAGCTACGCCGGTGTCGCCCAAGGGTTTGGCAGCGTCTACGTAAGCCTGGCGTCCGGCACCGTTGAAAGTGTCGACGAGCGTTCCACCACTGCATTGTGGAGCAACGACTCCCTGGCCCGCCGTCAGTTGTCGGCACCGGAAGTGTTCTCCAGCTACGTGGCGGTAGGCGACTTTGAAGGTTACCTGCACCTGCTGAGCCAGGTGGACGGTCGCTTCGTGGGTCGCGAACGTATCGACAGCGACGGCCTGCGTGCCCGTCCGCTGGTGGTAGGTAACATGCTTTACGTGTATGGCAACAGCGGCAAACTGGAAGCGCTGACCATCAAGTAATGGTTTGACTATGCTTGGGGTAATTCCCAGGCGGCCCTGCTTCGGCAGGGCATGCGGCGCTTTCGAGCGCTGCCCCGAGCACCAGCCGCTGCCTTGCAGCGGCTTTTGTATTTTCTGAAATAACGAAGTGGAGAGCCGCATGGTTCCCGTAATCGCCCTGGTGGGCCGACCGAACGTCGGCAAGTCCACCTTGTTCAACCGCCTGACCAGGACTCGCGACGCCATCGTCGGCGACTTGTCCGGTCTGACCCGTGATCGCCAATACGGTGAGGCAAAGTGGCAAGGGCGCTCCTACATTATTGTCGACACCGGTGGTATCTCCGGTGACGAGCATGGCATGGACGAAAAGATGGCCGAGCAGTCGCTGCTGGCCATTGAAGAAGCTGATGTCGTGTTGTTCCTGGTGGACGCCCGCGCGGGCTACACCGCTGCAGACCAGATGATTGGCGAGCACCTGCGCAAGCGCAACAAGCGTTCCTACGTGGTGGCCAACAAGATCGACAACATCGATCCTGAAATGGCCCGCGCCGAGTTCAGCCCGATGGGCCTGGGCGATGCGATCCCGATCGCCGGTGCCCACGGTCGCGGCATTACCCAGATGCTGGAAATCGCCCTGCGCGACTTCCCGCGTGATGACGTGGATGAAGTCGAAGGCGAAGAAGAAATCGTTGCCGAAGGCGAGGAAGCCAAGCGCATTCCTGGCCCAAGCGAAAAAGACGGTATCAAGATCGCGATCATCGGCCGTCCGAACGTCGGCAAGTCGACCCTGGTCAACCGCATGCTCGGTGAAGACCGGGTAATCGTCTATGACGAGCCGGGCACCACTCGCGACAGCATCTACATCCCGTTCGAGCGTAACGACGAGAAGTACACGCTGATCGACACTGCCGGTGTGCGCAAGCGCGGCAAGATCCACGAAGAAGTTGAAAAGTTCTCCGTGGTGAAAACCCTGCAGGCGATCAAAGACGCCAACGTAGTGATCTTCGTCATGGACGCCCGCGAAGGCGTGGTAGACCACGACCTGAACTTGCTGGGCTTTGCCCTGGAAGCCGGTCGCGCCCTGGTGATTGCGATCAACAAGTGGGACGGCATGACGCCGAGCGAGCGCGACTACGTCAAGGTCGAGCTGCAGCGTCGCCTGTTCTTCGTCGAGTTTGCCGATATCCACTTTATCTCGGCACTGCACGGTACCGGCGTGGGTAACCTCTACGCCTCGGTGCAGAACTCGTTCAAGTCCGCGGTTACCCGCTGGCCGACCAACCGCCTGACCCAGATTCTTGAAGATGCGGTCAGCGAGCACGCGCCGCCGATGGTCAACAACCGTCGGATCAAGCTGCGCTACGCTCACTTGGGTGGTGCCAACCCGCCGATTATCGTGATTCACGGTAACCAGCTGGAGAAGGTGCCGAAGTCCTACGTGCGTTACCTGGAAAATACCTACCGCCGTGTCTTGAAACTGGTCGGTACGCCGATCCGTATCGAGTTCAAGGGCGGCGAGAACCCGTACGAAGGTAACAAGAACAGCCTCACCGACCGCCAGGTAAACAAAAAGCGCCGGATGATGACGCACCACAAGAAGGCCGACAAAAAGCGCCGCGACAAGCGCTGATCCTGATCGGTTGAAAAAGGGCTCTTTCGGAGCCCTTTTTTTGTGTCTGGCGGTTGACCCTTCGCGGCATGCAGCTTAAAACTTGGGGCTCACCGCAAGGGGCGCACCGATGATCACCAGCAAGCTGCCGAATGTCGGCACCACCATCTTCACCACCATGTCGCAACTCGCTGCCGAAACCGGTGCGCTCAACCTGTCCCAGGGCTTTCCCGACTTTAACGGGCCCCAGGAGTTGCTCGATGGAGTGGGCAGACACATTGCCCTGGGCCATAACCAATACGCCCCGATGACCGGCCTGCCGGTACTGCGCCAGCAAGTGGCGGCCAAGATTGCCCGCAGCTATGGCGCAACGGTGAATGCCGACAGCGAAGTGACCATCACCCCAGGCGCCACTGAAGCGATCTTCTGTGCGATCCAGGCGGTGATCCGCAGCGGTGATGAAGTCATCGTGTTCGATCCGGCCTACGACAGCTACGAGCCTTCTGTGGAACTGGCAGGCGGTCGCTGCGTACACGTGCAACTGGGCCTGGATGATTTCGCCCTGGACTTCGAGCAACTGCGCGCTGCGCTGTCGCCGCGCACCCGCATGATCATCCTCAACAGCCCGCATAACCCCACCGGTGCCCTGATCAGCCGTGCCGAGCTGGACCAGTTGGCCGAGTTGATCCGCGACCGCGACATCTACCTGGTCAGCGACGAGGTCTACGAGCATCTGGTGTTCGACGGTGTGCCCCACGTCAGCGTGTTGGCTCACGAAGAGCTGTATCAGCGTGCGTTTGTGGTCAGTTCGTTCGGCAAGACCTACCACGTCACCGGCTGGAAAACCGGCTACGTGGTCGCGCCGCCAGCCCTCAGCGCCGAGCTGCGCAAGGTGCATCAATATGTCAACTTTTGCGGCGTGACCCCGTTGCAGTACGCTTTGGCAGACTTCATGGCCGAACACCCGGAACACGTCGAGGAGCTGCCGGCTTTTTATCAAGCCAAGCGCGACCTGTTCTGCGACCTGCTGGAACCGTCGCGTTTCAGCTTTACCCGGGTGGCCGGTACCTACTTTCAATTGGTGGATTACTCACAGATTCGCCCGGACCTGGATGACGTCGCCATGTCGCTGTGGATGACCCGCGAACACGGCGTTGCGACCATCCCGGTCTCGGTGTTCTACCGGAACCCACCGCAAGGCCAGCGCCTGGTGCGACTGTGCTTTGCCAAACGCGAGGAGACGCTGCGTCAAGCAGCCGAGAAACTATGCGTGATCTGAGTGCACTGCCCAACCTGAACATCGCCCTGGTGCAAACCACCCTGGCCTGGCACGACCGCCAGGCCAACCTGGAGCATTTTGAACTGTTGCTGGAACAGGCCAAGGGTGCCGACCTGATCGTGCTACCGGAGATGTTCACCACCGGTTTCTCGATGGAATCGGACACCCTCGCCGAGCCTGAAAACGGCCCCACCCATCAATGGCTGCAGGCCCAGGCGAAGAAGTACAACGCGGTGATCACCGGCAGCGTGATCATCCAGGCCGCCGACCGCAGTCACCGCAACCGCCTGCTGTGGGCGCGACCGGATGGTGAGGTGTTGCACTACGACAAGCGTCACCTGTTCCGTATGGCCGGTGAACACGACCACTACACCCCCGGCGAGCGCCAGGTGCAGTTCGAACTCAAGGGGTGGCGGATTCGTCCGTTGATCTGCTACGACCTGCGATTCCCGGTGTGGAGTCGTGACGCCCAGGACACTGACTTGCTGCTGTACACCGCCAACTGGCCGGGCGCACGTCGCCAGCACTGGAACCGTCTGCTGCCGGCACGGGCCATTGAAAACCTGTGCTACGTGGCGGCGGTGAATCGGGTGGGCACGGACGGCAAGGGCTTTGCCTACACCGGCGACAGCCAGGTCGTGGACTTCCAGGGCGAAAGCCTGCTGAGCGCAGGGGAGGCGGACGGGGTGTTCCAGGTGTGCCTGGACGCAGCGGAATTGGCGGAGTACCGCACACGCTTCCCGGCGAACCTGGATGCGGACAGCTTCGAGTTCACCTGAAGGATTTTCGCCGCCTTATAGATTGCCTTCGCGAGCAAGCCCGCTCCCACATTCGTCCTGCGCTACCTGAAAGAACGCGGTCAAAATGTGGGAGCGGGCTTGCTCGCGAAGCGGCCCTTAAAATCACCACAAATTCCAATAAAAAGGCCCCTGGATTCTCATCCCGGGGCCTTTCGCATTTCAGCGGTCAGTGTTTATGCCGCTTTCGCTTCCAGCTGGCTCAACGAGCGGTTCAGCGCGCTGAACACCGCCTTGAAGCTCGCCGTGGTGATGTTTTCATCAATGCCCACGCCATGCACCGGACGCTCACCGTTCACTCGCAGCTCGATGTAGGCCGCCGCCTTGGCATTGGTGCCGGCGCCAATCGCGTGTTCGTTGTAATCCATGATCTCCACACCAATCGGCAGCCCGGCCACCAGCGCTTCCAGGGCGCCGTTGCCCTTGCCGTGCCAGCGCAGGTTGGTTTCGCCCTGGCCTTTGCCGGAGACTTCAACTTCCACCGAGCTGTTGCCGTTCTCTTCCTGCAAGCGATGGCTGACCAGCGCGTAAGGAATGTTGGCTTGCAGGTATTCACGCTGCAACAAGCTGTAGATCTGCGCGGCGGTCATCTCCAGGCCCACGCGGTCGGTTTCGGCCTGTACCACCTGGCTGAACTCGATCTGCATGCGGCGCGGCAAGCTGATGCCGTATTCCTGCTCCAGCAGGTAGGCGATGCCGCCTTTGCCCGACTGGCTGTTGACGCGGATCACCGCCTCGTAGCTGCGGCCGATGTCGGCCGGGTCGATCGGCAAGTACGGCACTTCCCACAAGGCGTCGTCTTTCTGCTGGGTGAAGCCCTTGCGGATCGCGTCCTGGTGGGAGCCGGAGAAGGCGGTGTGAACCAGGTCGCCGACGTACGGGTGACGTGGGTGAACCGGGATCTGGTTGCACTCTTCGACAACTTTGCGAATACCGTCGATGTCGGAGAAGTCCAGCTGAGGGTCGAGGCCCTGGGTGTACATGTTCAAGGCCACGGTGACCAGGTCGACGTTACCGGTACGCTCGCCGTTGCCGAACAGGCAGCCTTCGACACGGTCGGCGCCGGCCATCAGGCCCAACTCGGTGGCGGCTACGCCGGTGCCACGGTCGTTGTGGGTGTGCAGGCTGATGATCACGCTGTCGCGACGGTTGATATGACGACCGAACCACTCGATCTGGTCGGCATAGATGTTCGGGGTGGCGCACTCGACGGTGGCTGGCAGGTTGAGGATCACCTTGTGCTCAGGCGTCGGGTTCCAGACCTCGATCACCGCGTCACAGACTTCCTTGGCGAACTCAAGCTCAGTGGCGCTGAACGTCTCTGGCGAGTATTCGAAGGTCCACTGGGTTTCCGGCTGCTGGGCGGCGTATTTGACGAACAGCTTGGCCGCGTTGACCGCGATCGCCTTGATGCCGTCCTTGTCCTGGTTGAACACGATGCGGCGGAACGACGGCGAGGTGGCGTTGTACAAGTGAACGATGGCTTTCTTCGCCCCGCGCAGGGATTCGAAGGTGCGCGCGATCAAGTCTTCACGGCCCTGGGTCAGCACCTGGATGGTGGTGTCCTCGGGGATGTGATTGTCTTCGATCAGGGTGCGCACGAAGTCGAAATCGGTTTGCGACGCAGCCGGGAAGGATGCTTCGATTTCCTTCACACCGACGGCGACCAGGGTCTTCCAGAAACGCAGCTTTTTCACCGCGTCCATCGGTTCGATCAGCGACTGGTTGCCGTCGCGCAGGTCGGAACTGCACCAGATCGGCGCGGTGGTGATGGTTTTCGAAGGCCAGGTACGGTCCGGGATATCAATGGTCGGGAACGCGCGGTACTTCGAAGACGGGTCTTTGAGCATGCTCATCGGGAAATCCTTTGTCTAGGGGCCGAGAAAAGGCGGCCTGCCGTAAAACTGTTATTGGGGATAAAGCAGAAGACGAGGCAGATCGATTCAGCCTGGCAGTCGTGCGCTGACTAGGCACAGGCTGCGGTGCTGGCGGAGCTGAATGAGGGTGTGAAAGGTTTTCATAGGTCCAACCCTAACCGCCGGGGTGAAAGATGGCAAGCAGTCGGAAAAAATTGAGAGAAGTTCTGCTATTGCTGAGGAAAACGAGATTTTATGGTTGAGAATTGTGCGCGGGGTTGTTTTGTTTGCGCACCCTTTGCCGGGTGCGCAATTGAGCATCAGGGCTGAAACGCGCCGATAAAGATCGCCGGATCCACCCGTGCGTCGTTCAGGCTGATGTTCCAATGCATATGCGGCCCGGTCGCCCTGCCAGTGGAACCGACCTTGCCCACCACCGCACCACGAGCCAGTTGCTGGCCCACGCTCACATCAATCTTCGACATATGGCAGAACATGCTGATAAAGCCCTGGCCATGGTCGACAAACACGGTGTTGCCGTTGAAGAAGTAGTTGCCGGTCAGGATCACCTTGCCCGCTGCCGGGGTCTTGATCGGCGTGCCGGCGCCCACGGCAAAGTCCAGGCCGGAATGCGGATTCCGCTCCTCGCCATTGAAGAAACGTCGCACGCCGAACTTGCTCGACAGCGGCCCGTTCACCGGCTTGTCCAGCAGCAGGTTGCTCGGCGTGTTCGGGCTGAAACTGCGATAGGCCTTGAGCTGGACTGCCAGCTCGCCTTCGATGCGCTTGAGTTGCGCCGGGTCCGGGTTCACCTGGCTCTTGTTCTTCAGGGTGATGTGCTGCTCGGGGTATTTCTTGAAGCCCACGACAAACGGCAGGTTCTGGCTGCCGCTGGTGATGCGTTGGGTGCCGGGCTTGACCGTCAGCGGGATGCCCACAATCGCCAGCCAGTTGTTTTGCTCCTTCACCACCAGCACTGGGCGGTTCATGTAGGTGGCTTTGGGCGCCGTGGCCGAAGTGCCGAGGTCGACCACCGCCACGCCACCGGGCACCGGCTTGTTCAGCAGCCGGGTGATGTAGCTGTCGGCATGGGCGTTAAAGGTCAGGCACAGCAGCATCAACAAACTTAAAAAGCGTGGCATCAATCAATCCAGTAACGAGAGGGTGACGGGCGTCAGGTGGTTGTCTTCCACCCGTACCTGCAATTGGCCTTCACCGAGGCGCGCGGTCAGGCGCTGCCCGGTGTGGGTTTGCGCGGCGTTGCGAATCGCCTGGCCGCGTTCGTCGAGCAAGATGCTGTAGCCGCGTCCAAGCGTCGCCAGCGGGCTGACCACGTGCAGCGTCTGCACCTGGCTTTGCAGTTGCAGGCGACGGGCCTTGAGGCCTTCGCGCATGGCACGGGGCAGGCGTTCGGCAAGGCTGTCCAGGCGTTGGCGCAACAGCGCCAGTTGGCGGCCGGGGTGTTGGCCGGCGAGGCGGGTTTCCAGGCGGATCAAACGCTCGCGACGGGTGTTGAGGCTGCGCTCGAAGGCACGCCGCAGGCGCATGTCCAGGTCATCCAGGCGCTGGGCCTGTTGGCGCAGGCGCTCGCCCGGGTGACGCAGGCGACGAGCCATGCCTTCCAGGCGCAGGCGGTCGTGAGTCAGGCGGTTGCGCATCAGCATCACCAGGCGGCGGTGCAGGTTCTCTACCTGGCGAGTCAGGTGGCTGGAGTCCGGCGCCAACAGCTCGGCAGCGGCGGAAGGCGTTGGGGCGCGTACGTCGGCGACAAAGTCGCTGATCGACACATCGGTCTCATGGCCAACGGCGCTGACGATGGGCGTTACGCAGGCATCCACCGCACGCGCCACGGCTTCTTCGTTGAAGCACCAGAGGTCTTCCAGCGACCCGCCGCCACGGGCCAGGATCAACGCGTCGAAGCCGCGTGCATCGGCCAGCTTCAGTGCGCGGACGATCTGCGCCACGGCTTCACGACCTTGTACGGCTGTCGGGATCAACGTCAGTTCCACGTTGGGTGCCCGGCGGCGGAACACGCTGATGATGTCGCGAATCACCGCGCCGGTGGGCGAGCTGATAATCCCGATGCGCCGTGGGTGTGCGGGCAGCGGCACCTTGCGCTCGACACTGAACAGGCCTTCGGCGCTGAGTTTTTCCTTCAGCGCGTCGAAGGCCAGGCGCAGTGCGCCGTCACCGGCCGGCTCCACCGTGTCGAGAATCAGCTGATAGTCGCCACGGCCCTCAAACAGCGAGACCTTGCCCCGCACCTTCACCGCCAGGCCGTCTTTCAACGCCTGGCGCACCCGGGCGGCGTTCTGCCGGAACAGCGCACAACGCACCTGGGCGCCACTGTCCTTGAGGGTGAAATACACGTGGCCGGAGGCCGGGCGGGCGAGGTTGGAGATCTCGCCTTCGACCCAGATATTGGTGAACACGTCTTCCAGCAACACCCGCGCGCGGCCGTTGAGCTGGCTGACAGTCAGGACTTCGCGGTCCAGGCCCAGACGGGCAAAGGGATCTTTAATCATGGGCGGCAGTTTATAGGCATTCGTGCAGGGTTTGACAGAACTGCTCCACCAGCGCGCTCGGCGTTTGCTGGCAGGCGAGGGCGACGGTGCTTTGGCAATCGGGATCGGCCAGGGGTAAAAAATGAATGTTGGCCGGCGCAATGTCCTGCATCGACTCCGGCAGCAAGGCGATCCCGAATCCGGCCTGGATCAGCTGTAACTGCGTGGTCTTGCGCGACATCACCCGCGCCGCCTTGGGGAAAAATCCTGCACGCATGCACAACTCGGCTGACAGGTAACTCAGCCCTCCGCGCTGGGGGTGAGGGATCGAGATAAACGCTTCGTTCTTCAGTTGCGCCAAATCGATACCGGATGTGTGCCCGGCCAACCGGTGGTTCGGCGGCACGGCCAGCAACAGCCTTTCGCTATATAAAGGCACGATGCGCACGCCTTCGCGCTGGCGCAACACCGGTAAGCGCAACAGCCCGACCTCCAGTCGGCCGTCGGCGATTTCTTCCAACTGGGCTTCGGAGGACAGTTTGGCGATGTCCATCGATACGCCCGGGCATCGTTCCAGCCAGGCACCGATGCCGCGCAGCAGGCGGCCACTCATCGGCACCGTGCTCGAATGGCTCATCCGCAGCGTGCCGAGCTGTCCATTGCCCACTTGCGTCGCCATCTCACTGGCCTTGAGCAGTTCGCCCAGCAGGTTGCGTGCCCGCGGATAAAAAGCCTCGCCCGCAGCCGTCAGCCGTGGCTGGCGCGCGGTACGCTCGAACAATGGCGTTTGCAGCAGGTTTTCCAGCTCCTTGATCTGCCGGCTCAGTGCCGATTGCGCCACAAACAGCCGCTCGGCCGCTGCGCTGAAGCTGCCGCTCTCGGCGATTTCGACGAAGTAACGCAATTGCCGGGTGGAAATCACAAGTCATGCCTTTTCGAGATGAGTAATGGGCTTTGAAGATATTAGTCGCAACGCTTGCCAATGGCTAAAGTGATGGCCATCTCTCATAAGGAATACGTCATGAGTCCGGTCGAGCTGTTGAGTCATTGGTCGTTTGGCGGTGTGGACTGGCTGGTGATCGGCGTGGCGATTGCCCTGGCGTATATCGTGTTCGGCATTGCAGGCTTTGGTACCGCATTGGTGGCGGGGCCGATCCTGATTCTGTTCATGCCGCTGTCGAAGATCATCCCCTTGCTGGTGCTGCTGGATTTTGTCGCGGCCTTCGGCAACCTTCTGCAATCGCGCCGGGATGTGGTGAAACCGGAGTTGTTCAGGCTACTGCCGTGCATGGCGATTGGCTGCACCCTTGGGGTGATCTTCCTGCTCAACCTGCACTCTGATTTATTGCTGCTGTTGATGGGGCTGTTTATCAGCGCCTATGCGATCTACAGCCTGGCGGTGAAGGCCAAGCCCACGCAGATGGCAGCCGGCTGGGCGATTCCCATGGGGGTTGTCGGCGGGCTGTTTGGCGCGTTGTTTGGCAGTGGCGGCTTTCTGTATGCGATCTACCTCAACAGCCGATTGCCCAAGGATGGCGCGCGGGCGACCCAGAGTGCGTTGATCAGTTGCAGTACGGTGGTGCGCCTGAGCCTGTTTCTGATCGCGGGCGTGTATGCCGAGCTACCCTTGTTGATGTTGGCGGTGTGCCTGTTGCCGGCCATGGCGCTCGGGCTGTGGGCGGGGCGGCGGTTGACCCTGCGCATGTCCCGCGAGGCGTTTGTGCGGTTGGTGACCTGGCTGGTGCTGGCCAGTGGCATTGCCTTGATTGCCCGTTACTTGAGTACTTGACCTGATTGTTTCAGGGATTAAGCTGCCAGCCTTCAGGGCCTCTTCGCGAGCAAGCCCGCTCCCACATTTGGAACGCATTCCCCCTGTGGGAGCGGGCTTGCTCGCGAAGGCGCCAGTAGCCACGCCGCAGGACTCCCATGAATTCCCAAAGCATCCTTGTCCCGAAAATCTCCACGCTACCCGTCCACGAACCCCGCGCCCGGGCGATCGTGCGCTGGCTGGTGCGCAAGAACATCGTCAAGGAAGAACTCACCACCTGCGGACGCACCGGCAACCGCATGGGCTATGCCCTGGCCGACGGTGCCCGCGCCGTGGTGCTGCACCCCGACGCGCTGCCGTTCAACGAGCCGATCAACGGCCTGGAGATCATCTACAAGCGCTGCATCTACACCCCGGCCAAAGGCTTCCTGGAAGAAGCTGGCTGTCCCGAGTGCCTGAAGGAAGTCGGCGAAGCCCTGTTCGAAAGCCTGGAAGACTGGATGCCCGGCCACACCGATAACTTCACCTGCCCGCTGTGTGGGCATGAGGACGACATCAACGGTTTCCTGTTCCTGCAGGAATGCGGCTTTTCCAACCTGGGATTCATCTTCAATAACTGGGCGGAGGCGGGGTTCAAGCAGAGTTTTATCGACGAATTTGCCGACTGGCTGGACCAGAAGATGAGTTGGGTCAAAGTCGAACTTTAATCCGATGTGATCGTTCCCACGCTCCCGCGTGGGAACGCTTCCCGTGACGCTCCGCGTCGCCCTGGCCAGGACGCGGAGCGTCCAAAGCGGCGTTACTACGCAGAGCGTGGGAACGATCAGTGCTGCAAAAATCATCCATCTATCAGTATTACCAAGTTTGTCAGAGTTTTACATTGAACCCGAGGGGGTGTCTGACTATAATGGCGCGCTTCCATTTTCCCGCTCGGGAGCCCCCGCGATGCTGCGTATCAGCCAAGAAGCTCTGACATTCGACGACATTCTCCTAGTGCCCGGTTATTCCGAGGTGCTTCCTAACGAAGTCAGTCTCAAGACCCGCCTAACCCGTGGCATCGAGCTGAATATTCCTCTGGTTTCCGCTGCCATGGACACCGTCACTGAAGCCCGTTTGGCAATCGCCATGGCTCAGGAAGGCGGCATCGGCATCATCCACAAGAACATGACCATCGAGCAGCAAGCTGCCGAAGTTCGCAAGGTCAAGCGTTACGAAGCCGGTGTGGTCAAGGACCCGATCACCATCGAGGCCGATGCCACCGTTCGTGACCTGTTCGACCTGACCCGCCTGCACAACATCTCCGGCGTTCCGGTGCTGCACGATGGCGACCTGGTCGGCATCGTCACTTCCCGTGACGTGCGTTTCGAGAACCGCCTTGAAGTCACCGTCCGTGAAGTGATGACGCCTAAAGAGCGCCTCGTTACTGTCAAGGAAGGCGCCGACAAGAACGATGTGCGCGAGCTGCTGCACAAGCACCGCATCGAACGCGTACTGATCGTCGACGACAAATTCGCCCTCAAGGGCATGATGACCGTCAACGACATCGAAAAAGCCAAGGCTTACCCGCTGGCCAGCAAGGACGATCAAGGTCGTCTGCGCGTAGGCGCTGCGGTCGGTACCGGCAAAGACACCGGTGACCGTGTAGCGGCCCTGGTGGCTGCCGGTGTTGACGTGGTGGTGGTCGACACTGCCCACGGTCACTCCAAAGGCGTGATCGACCGCGTTCGCTGGGTCAAACAGAATTTCCCTGACGTGCAAGTGATCGGCGGCAACATTGCCACCGGCGCTGCCGCCAAGGCCCTGGCCGAAGCCGGTGCTGATGCGGTCAAGGTCGGTATCGGCCCTGGCTCGATCTGCACTACCCGTATCGTTGCAGGTGTAGGTGTGCCGCAAATCAGCGCCATCGCCAACGTCGCCGCGGCCCTTGAAGGCACTGGCGTACCGTTGATCGCCGACGGCGGCATCCGTTTCTCCGGTGACCTGTCCAAGGCCATCGTCGCCGGTGCTTCCTGCGTGATGATGGGCTCGATGTTCGCCGGTACTGAAGAAGCGCCGGGCGAGATCGAACTGTTCCAGGGTCGTTCGTACAAGGCTTACCGCGGCATGGGCTCCCTGGGCGCCATGTCCCAGGCTCAAGGCTCTTCCGACCGCTACTTCCAGGACTCCTCCGCGGGCGCCGAGAAGCTGGTACCGGAAGGCATTGAAGGGCGTGTTCCGTACAAGGGCACCCTGAGCGCCATCATCCATCAACTGATGGGCGGCCTGCGTTCCTCGATGGGCTACACCGGCAGCGCCGACATCGAAGAAATGCGCACCAAGCCTGAGTTCGTGCGGATCACCGGTGCCGGCATGGCCGAGTCCCACGTCCACGACGTACAGATCACCAAGGAAGCGCCAAACTACCGCGTAGGTTGATGCTTCCAGCAAATAGTTAAGTAACCGGGGCTGTCTTATTCAGCCCCGAGTTGTTTCTGATTCATTAGACGAGACTGATCTCATGGCCCTCGACATTCACGCCCACCGCATCCTGATCCTCGACTTCGGTTCCCAGTACACTCAGCTGATCGCCCGCCGCGTGCGTGAAATCGGCGTGTACTGCGAACTGCATCCGTTCGACATGGACGACGAAGCGATTCGCGAATTCGCTCCAAAAGGCGTCATTCTCGCCGGCGGCCCCGAGTCCGTGCACGAAGCCAACAGCCCGCGTTGCCCGCAGGCGGTGTTTGACCTGGGCGTGCCGGTCTTCGGTATCTGCTACGGCATGCAGACCATGGCCGAGCAACTGGGCGGCAAGGTTGAAGGTTCCGAGCTGCGTGAGTTCGGTTACGCCCGTGTCGACGTGGTCGGCAAGAGCCGCCTGCTGGACGGCATCGAAGACCACATCGACGCCGACGGCCTGTTTGGCCTCGACGTATGGATGAGCCACGGTGACAAGGTCACCCGGATGCCGGAAGACTTCCACATCCTGGCCAGCACCCCGAGCTGCCCGATTGCCGGCATGTTCAACGACGAGCGCGGCTACTACGGCGTGCAGTTCCACCCGGAAGTGACCCACACCAAGCAAGGCGGTCGCATCCTGTCGCGCTTTATCCTCGACATCTGCCAGTGCGAAGCCCTGTGGACCCCGTCGAAGATCGCTGAAGACGCCATCGCCAACGTACGTGCCCAGGTCGGCACCGACAACGTCCTGCTGGGCCTGTCCGGCGGCGTTGACTCCTCCGTGGTTGCGGCGCTGCTGCACAAGGCCATCGGCGACCAACTGACCTGCGTCTTCGTCGACAACGGCCTGCTGCGCCTGCACGAAGGCGAGCAAGTGATGGCCATGTTCGCCGAGAACATGGGCGTCAAGGTGATCCGCGCCAACGCTGAAGATCAGTTCCTGAACAACCTGGCCGGCGAGTCCGACCCGGAGAAGAAGCGCAAGATCATCGGTCGCACCTTCATCGACGTATTCGATGCCCAGTCCAACAAACTGGACAACATCAAGTACCTCGCCCAGGGCACCATCTACCCGGACGTGATCGAATCGGCCGGCGCCAAGAGCGGCAAGGCCCACGTGATCAAGTCCCACCACAACGTGGGCGGCCTGCCTGAGGAAATGAACCTCAAGCTGGTAGAGCCACTGCGCGAACTGTTCAAGGACGAAGTCCGTCGTCTGGGCCTGGAACTCGGCCTGCCGTACGACATGGTCTACCGCCACCCATTCCCGGGCCCGGGCCTGGGCGTGCGGATCCTCGGTGAAGTGAAGAAGGAATACGCCGACCTGCTGCGTCGCGCCGACCACATCTTCATCGAAGAACTGCGCAAGGCCGACTGGTACCACAAGGTCAGCCAGGCGTTCGTAGTGTTCCAGCCGGTGAAGTCGGTTGGCGTGGTCGGCGATGGCCGTCGTTACGCCTGGGTTGTGGCCCTGCGTGCGGTGGAAACCATCGACTTCATGACCGCCCGTTGGGCACACCTGCCGTACGAACTGCTGGAGACGGTCAGCGGCCGTATCATCAATGAGATCGAAGGTATTTCGCGCGTGACTTATGACGTGTCGAGCAAGCCGCCGGCGACCATTGAGTGGGAATGATCCTGCCGTAGCAGGTGAGCGCTGAATAACAAAACCCCGGCCTGGTGCCGGGGTTTTGTGTTTCTGGAGTGTGGATATTTACGCGAGAGCTGCACTTGGTCGTTTACCCGAATAAAGATCTATTCAGAATGATTTGCATCGTATACGGTTCATATGTGTGATTTTATCTATTTATGCATTGTATAGGATGCAGATAAGTGGGCGACTTAGGAATACTCATCAAGAATCTCCGCAAAGCCGCAGGCCTGTCACAAAGCCAGCTTGCGCATCGGCATGGGATGAGTCGCGCAACCATTTCGGGGATTGAGAACAACACCGTCCCTGAAGTAGGGATTCGCAAGGTCGCAGCCATCCTTGAGGGCTTGGGGTACGAACTGACCGCCATCCCCATGCGTCGGCGCAAGACCCTCGATGAACTGAAATCAGGAAACGTCCATGACTAGTCAAAGTGACCGGCTGTATATCGGCGCAGGTGGCGTGCCTGCCGGAACGCTTGGGCGGCGAGAAGAAAATCGGCGTGATTCGGTTTTTTCCTATCACGAGGGAGTCGCCGACGAGAACGCGATTTCCCTGACCATGCCGGTGCGTCTGGAAAGCTACAACTGGGAGTATGGAATCCACCCGTTGTTCGAGATGCACATCCCTGAGGGGCATCTCAAAGACGAGCTCGTGCGACGTTTCAGCAAGTCAGTGCGTGGCTTTGATGACTTCTCTTTGCTGGGCATTGTCGGTCCACACCAACTTGGCCGTATCAGTGTTGCCCATGAAGCGAGTGGCGAGTCGTTGCCTGAGGTCAAGCTCTCCGAGCTGTTGGTCTATGACGGGGCGCAAGAGCTGTTTGATGACCTTCTCAAAACCTACGCAGCCTACTCGGGAGTGTCGGGCGTTCAACCGAAAGTGCTGGTGCGCGACGCAGGCGATAGGGCTCCCGACGTTGAGCGTTTCACTCATCGAGGCGCCACGCATCTGGTTAAGGCGTTCAACGACTCAGATTTTCCGCAACTGGCAGCCAATGAGTTTTTCTGCATGCGGGCCGCACTCCATTGTGGTCTTGAAGTACCTGAATTCCATCTCAGCCAGCAGGGAACGCTCCTGGTGGTGAAGCGGTTCGACATCGGTGAAAGCGCCTACCTCGGATTTGAGGACATGTGCGTTCTATCGGGTTGGGGAACCGCGAAGAAGTACGACGGCAGTTATCAGGGATGCGCGAAGCTGATCCGGTCTTTTGTCACGCCAAGCCGCATAACCAGGACGCTGGAAGACTTCTTCATGATGGTGGGACTCTCTGCCGGTATCCAGAATGGTGACGGGCACCTCAAGAACTTCGGCCTGCTTTATGAAAATTGTGCAGAAGATGCTGACGTGTGGCTCGCCCCGGCTTACGACCTGGTGACCACCACCGTGTACAACGGCAACGACATCATGGGGCTGTTGCTCGGTGGCTCGAAAGCCTGGCCAAAGCGCAAGATGCTGGTTCAGTTCGGGCGTAGCTCATGCGGTTTGACAGAGGCGCGCTGCAACGAATTGCTAGCCAGAGTGCACCAGGGTATGAGTCGCGCTATGGAGGAGCTTTCCGAGTATCGAAGCGTCCACCCAGCGTTCGACGAGGTGGGGGGAAAGATGGTCGCTGCATGGAATGCCGGGCTGGCCAGGAGCATTGTGCCGGAGTGATTTGCCCGACTGACGACGCCGGGCTTTTCGAGGACTCGCCAAGTCGTTTCTTTGTTTACCGCCGCGCAATATCCGAAAAGTAAAACTTATCCAGCGTATGCCGCGACTCGGTGTACTCGAACTGCCGTCCATCCTGCAAAAACGTCTGGTTGCTCACCACGATCACATGGCTCTGACCTTCGAGGTCCAGGTGTGTCTGGTCGTCCTTTCCCCGTGGCAGCGCTTCGATGGTGCGCTGGGCATAGCTGATCTGCAGCTGCAAGGTCTGTTCGATAAACGCATAGATCGACTGCTCGGCAATCTCCCGATCCAGCCCCGGTATCAGGTCGGCGACGAAGTGGTTGATGTCGAGGATCACCCGTTTGCCGTCGATCCGCCGCACCCGTTTGACCCGGGTGATCAGGCTGCCAGGTTCGGCCTCAATGTGCTGCATCAACGGGCCTTCCAGCGGGAACTGGCTGAACTCCACCACTTCGGTACTGACGTCGTCGCCGAGGGCGGCGTGGGTCTCGCGAAAGCTGACGATACCGCCGAGCTGGAACTCGATGGGGTTGGGTGACAGCACGAAGGTGCCCTTGCCGTGGATCTTTTGCGCGAACCCACGCTCCTGCAATTGCTCGATCGCCCGGCGTACCGTGCCACGGCTGGCCTGGTAGGCGTCCATCAGTTCGGTTTCGGAGGGCAGGCGCGTGCCGCGTTGCAGGCGTTCGGTGGTGATGCTGGCAAGCAGATCGGTATAGATCTGGTTGTATTTACTCATGGGGAAGGGCTCTGTGCCGCGTTGGCGTTCAAGGCAGGAACCTTAGTGGCAGCGATGGGGTTTGTCCATGCAACCCATTGTAGAACTCGGAAATTTCTGACTCAAAAAACAGAAAATTAATCATTTTCAAACTCGTACATACGAGTTATTGCTTTAACTCGTACAGACGAGTACTTTTGGCTTCGGCGTGCTGCCTATGACCGCCCAATAAAAAAAACCAGAGTGGATACCAAGCATGAGCCACGACTATCCGAATATTGCCCGCGAGATTCTCAAGAACCTCGGCGGCAGCGACAACCTTGAGCAAGCTGCCCACTGCGTGACCCGCTTGCGCCTGGCCCTCAAGGCCCCGAGCCTGGCCAACAGCGGCGAGCTGAACCAGGTCGATCTGGTCAAGGGTTCGTTCTTCACCGGCGGCCTGTTCCAGATCGTGATCGGCCCCGGCGAAGTGGAAAAGGTCTACGCCGCCCTGCGTGAGCAAACGGGCCTCGCCGCGTCGACCATCGCGGACGTGAAACAGAAAAGCGCCGACAAAATAAACCCGATGCAGCGCCTGGTGCGGGTGTTCTCCGACGTGTTCATGCCGATTTTGCCGGCGCTGATCATTGCCGGTTTGCTCATGGGGGTGAACAACCTGATGGGCGCCAAGGGCATGTTCATCGCGGACAAGACCTTGCTCGACGCCTATCCGAACCTGGATGGCCTGTGGAGCCTGATCAACCTGATGGCCAACACCTCGTTCGTGTTCCTGCCGGCACTGGTGGGCTGGTCGGCGGCCAAGCGCTTTGGTGGCAGTGAAATCCTCGGCATTGTCCTCGGCCTGATGCTGGTGCACCCCGATCTGCTCAACGCCTGGAACTACGGCAAGGCGGTCGCCGGCCTCGACGGCCAGAGCCTGCCGTATTTCGATATTTTCGGCTGGTTCAAGATCGAGAAGGTCGGCTACCAGGGCCAGATCCTGCCGATCCTGCTGGCCGCCTACGTGATGAGCGTGATTGAGAAATGGCTGCGGGCACGGGTGCCGAATGCCATTCAGTTGCTGGTGGTGCCGATCACTACCATCGTCGTCACCGGCGTACTGGCGCTGGCGATCATCGGCCCGGTGACCCGTCACCTGGGCATCCTGATCACCGAAGGCGTGGTCACCCTGTTTGACCTGGCGCCGATGGTCGGCGGCGCAATCTTCGGCCTGCTGTATGCACCGCTGGTGATCACCGGCATGCACCACATGTTCCTCGCCGTGGACCTGCAACTGATCTCCACCCAGGGCGGCACCTTTATCTGGCCGATGATCGTCATGTCCAACCTGGCCCAGGGCAGCGCGGCGCTCGGCGTGTTCTACATGAGCCGCAATGCGCGGGACAAGAGCATGGCGTCTACCTCGGCGATTTCCGCCTACTTCGGCATCACCGAGCCGGCGATGTTCGGGGTCAACCTGCGCTTCAAGTTTCCGTTCTACGCGGCGCTGACCGGCTCGGCGCTGGGCAGTATTTTCCTCTCGCTGAACAAGGTGCAGGCCTCGGCGATTGGCGTGGGTGGCTTGCCCGGGTTCATCTCGATCATCCCGCAGTACATCCCAAGTTTTGTCATCGGCATGGTCGTCGCGATTGTCGTGCCGTTTGTTTTGACCTGTGTGTTGAGCATGAAAATTGTCCGGCCTGGCTACCGGGTCGCCTGATCTACCGCTATCGCAGGCAAGCCAGCTCCCACAGTTGATCGCATTTCAAATTGAAGGAACCCGTCATGCAAAACTGGCAACACTCGGTGATCTACCAGATCTACCCCAAAAGCTTCCACAGCCACGCGGGTAACGCCACCGGTGACCTGCTGGGCATCGTGGACAAGCTCGATTACCTGAAGTGGCTGGGCGTCGACTGCCTGTGGATCACCCCGTTCCTGCGCTCGCCGCAACGCGATAACGGCTACGACATCAGTGACTACTACGCCATCGACCCGAGCTACGGGACCATGGCCGATTGCGACTTGCTGATCAGCGAAGCCGCCAAGCGCGGCATCACGCTGATGCTCGACATCGTGGTCAACCACACTTCCATCGAACACGAGTGGTTCCAGCAGGCCCGCAGCAGCCTCGACAACCCGTACCGCGACTTCTACATCTGGCGCGACCAGCCGAACAACTGGGAGTCCAAGTTCGGCGGCTCGGCCTGGGAATACGAGGCGCAGACCGGCCAGTACTTCCTGCACCTGTTCGACCACACCCAGGCCGACCTGAACTGGGACAACCCCAAGGTGCGCGCCGAAGTGTTCAAGCTGATGCGCTTCTGGCGCGACAAGGGTGTGGGCGGTTTCCGCCTGGACGTGATCAACCTGATCTCCAAGCCGGCGGATTTTCCGGAAGACAACAGCGACGGTCGGCGCTTCTACACCGACGGCCCGAACGTGCATGAATACCTGAAGGAAATGCACCGCGAAGTGTTCGAGGGGCATGACCTGATCAACGTCGGCGAGATGTCGTCCACCAGCCTTGAGCACTGCATTCGTTATTCGAATCCGCAGTCGAAAGAGCTGTCGATGACCTTCAACTTTCACCACCTGAAAGTCGATTATCCGAACCTGCAGAAGTGGGTCGCGGCCGACTTCGACTTCCTGCAACTCAAGCAGATTCTGTCCGACTGGCAACTCGGCATGCAGGCCGGTGGCGGCTGGAATGCGCTGTTCTGGTGTAACCACGACCAGCCGCGGGTGGTCTCGCGTTTTGGTGACGACGGCGAGCACCGCGTGGTCTCGGCGAAGATGCTCGCCACTGCGCTGCACTTCCTCCAGGGCACGCCTTTCGTGTACCAGGGCGAAGAGCTGGGGATGACCAATCCGGGCTTCGACACCATCGACCAATACCGGGATGTCGAGACGCTGAACATCTATCGGCTCAAACGCGAGGCCGGTGAGTCCGAGGCATCGAGCATGGCGGCGATCATGCAGAAGTCCCGCGATAACAGCCGCACACCGATGCAATGGAATGCCGAGCAAAACGCTGGCTTCAGTCGCGGCGAACCGTGGATCGGCATCCCGGCCAACGCCGCGCAGATCAACGTGCAAAGCGAGCTGGATGACCCGCAATCGGTACTGCATCACTACCGTGCGCTGATCAAGCTGCGTCGGCATGAGCCGCTGATTCAGGAAGGCGTTTATCGCCAACTGCTGCCACAGCACACCCAGGTCTGGGCGTACCTGCGCGAAGGCCACGGCGAACGCCTGCTGGTGCTGAACAACTTCTACGGCACGCCATGCCAGATCGAACTGCCCGATGGCCTGCTGACGGCGGCGAGTGAGCAACGCCTGCTGATCAGCAACTACGACGACTGCCCACAGCGCTCGAGCCAGGTCTCGCTGCGCCCGTATGAATCGTTTGTGCTGCATCTCAAGGACTGAGACCCGCTTTACCCCCGGCGTGGGAGAGCCGGGGCGCTTAAAAAAACATAATAAAAATATCGGAGTGCTTCATGAAAACAACAATAAAGCTGGGCCTCGTTGCATCCTGCCTGACCTTGCCGATGGCAGCCCAGGCGTTGGAATTTGCCGGCTACTTGCGTAGCGGTGCGGGGACTTCAACCGGCAGTGGCAAGCAGCAGTGCTTCCAGTTGCCGGGTGCACAATCCAAATACCGCCTGGGCAACGAATGCGAGCAGTACGCCGAACTCGAATTGCGCCAGGACCTGCTGACCCTCGACGACGGCTCGGTGTTCAGCGTCGACGCCATGGCTTCGCTGTACAACAAGTACGACCGGGCGCTGAAGTTCCAGGGCGAAGACAACGGCTCGGCACGCATGCCGCAGATGTATGCGCAGTGGTCGAACATCCCCAGCCTCAACGGCGGTTCGCTGTGGGCCGGCCGGCGCTACTACAAACGAAATGACATCCATATCTCCGACTTCTACTACTGGAACCAGAGCGCCACGGGCGGCGGTATCGAGGACGTGAAAATCGGCGACCTGAAATACAGCTACGCGCTTTCCCGCAAGGACAACCTGTACCAGAAGGAATACGCCACCCGTCACGACTTCAACGTGGCCGGCTTCAAGACCAATCCCGGCGGCGAGCTGGAACTGGGCTTGAGCTATATCGAAAAAGCCGGTGGCCGTGACACCAACAGCGGCTGGGCCATTACCGCCCAGCATGTGCAGAAACCCTTCCTCGGCGGGCGCAACAAATTTGCCCTGCAGTACGGCGAAGGCCCCGGCACCGGCCTCGGTTATACCGGCGATACCTTCCTCGATAAAAGCAGCAAGAGCTACCGCGCAGTGGAGTTCTTCGACTGGCAAGTGACGCCACGGTTTGGCGGGCAGATCGAGGCCGTGTACCAGAAGGATATTCGCCCGGGCAGCCAGGATCAGACCTGGATGTCGCTGGGCGTGCGCCCGGCCTATGCGATTTCCGAACAGTTCAAGCTGGTCACCGAACTCGGTCATGATCAGGTCGAGGCCACCGGTGGCACGCGCAAGCTGAGCAAATTTACGTTCGCCCCAACCTGGTCGCCCAAAGGCCCGGATTTCTGGGCGCGACCGGAAGTGCGCCTGTATTACACCTACGCGACCTGGAACGAAGCGGCCAAGCGTGCGGCCAATGAACTGGCGGCAGGTTCGGCGTTGTCCGACACCGGCAGTTATGGCTCGGCGTTGCATGGCTCCAACTTTGGTGTGCAGGTTGAGTACTGGTGGAAATAAAGCCGTCGATGCCCAATGATTTTTACAGAACCAAACAGCAGGTGAAGTCATGACCACAACCCAATCCCTGGAATTGCTGGCGCCATTGTCCGGGGTGCTGCTCGCCCTGGACCAGGTGCCTGATCCGGTGTTCTCCAGTCGCCTGATCGGCGATGGCCTGTGCATCGATCCGACCTCGCAGACCCTCTGCGCGCCACTGGCCGGGGTGATCAGCAATATCCAGGACAGTGGTCATGCGGTGAGCATCACCGATGACAACGGCGTCCAGGTGCTGATGCACATCGGCCTGGACACCGTGAACCTGGCGGGCAAGGGTTTCACCCGATTGGTCGAGGAAGGCCAGCGGGTGGAAGCCGGGCAACCGCTGATTGAATTCGATGCCGACTACGTGGCGCTCAATGCCCGTAGTTTGCTGACCCTGATGCTGGTGGTCAGTGGCGAGCCCTTTAAGCTGCTGACGCCCGAGCAGGGCCTGGTAGACGTGGGGCAGCCACTGCTGCGAGTCACGCCGCAAGCCGTTGCCGACGAGGTGAAAGACGAGGAGGGTGACGCCCTGTTCTCCAGGCCACTGACCTTGCCCAACGCCAACGGCCTGCATGCGCGCCCGGCGGCGGTGCTGGCGCAGGCGGCCAAAGGCTTCAAGGCGAGTATTTACCTGCACAAGCAAACCGAGAGCGCCAACGCCAAGTCGCTGGTACGGATCATGGCATTGCAGACGGTGCAGGGTGACACCTTGCAAGTCAGCGCGGCTGGCGAGGATGCCGAAGCGGCGATCCAGGCGCTGGTGACCTTGCTGGCCGAAGGCTGCGGTGAAACCGTCGCGGCTCCTCAACCTGGCGCTGCACCCGTGGCGCCTGATTCATCGGCGACCTTGCTGCGCGGCGTGTGCGCCTCGCCCGGTTCGGCGTTTGGTCAAGTGGTGCAGGTCAAGGAGCCGGCACTGACGTTCGTAGAGACCGGCAAAGGTGAAGCGCTGGAACGTGCGGCCCTGACCCATGCCCTGAACAACGCCAATCAGGCGCTGCAAGCCCTGCAGGAAAAGGCCGTCGGCACTGCCCAGTCCGAGATCTTCCGCGCCCATCAGGAGTTGCTGGACGATCCGGCCCTGCTGGAACAAACCCGCGACCTGCTGGACCAGGGCAAGAGCGCGGCCTTCGCCTGGAACAGCGCCACCGAGGCCACCGCCACGCTCTTCCAGGGCCTGGGCAACGCCTTGCTTGCCGAGCGCGCTGCCGACCTGGCAGACGTTGGCCAGCGGGTGCTGAAATTGATCCTCGGGGTTCAGGACAGCGCCTGGGATTTGCCGGAGCAGGCAATCCTGATTGCCGAACAACTGACCCCCTCGCAAACCGCCAGCCTCGACACGCGCAAGGTGCTGGGTTTTGTGACGGTGGGCGGCGGCGCTACCAGCCACGTCGCCATTCTCGCCCGCGCCCTTGGCTTGCCGGCCATCTGCGGGGTGCCGGCGCAGGTGCTGGAACTGGCCAACGGCAAGCAAGTGCTGCTGGATGCCGACAAGGGCGAGTTGCACCTGGACCCGGACCTGGCCGAGATCGAACACTTGCAAGCCAGCCGCCAACAACAAGTGCTGCGCCGCCAGCGGGAAGTGGAGCAGGCGTCGTTGCCCGCCACGACCCGCGACGGTCATCACGTCGAAGTGACGGCCAACGTCGCATCGTTGCAGGAGGTGGAGCAGGCATTGTCCCTGGGGGGCGAAGGCGTTGGTTTGCTGCGTTCCGAGTTCCTCTACCTGGACCGCAACCGCGCGCCGAGCCCCGAGGAGCAGGCGGGCACCTACAGCGCCATCGCCCGTGCATTGGGTCCGCAGCGCAATCTGGTGGTGCGCACCCTCGACGTTGGTGGCGACAAGCCGTTGGCCTATGTGCCGATGGACAGCGAGACCAACCCGTTCCTTGGCCTGCGCGGGATTCGCCTGTGCCTGGAGCGCCCGGAACTGTTGCGTGAACAATTCCGTGCGATTCTCGCCACTGCCGGTTTCGCCCGGCTGCACATCATGTTGCCGATGGTCAGCCTGCTCTCGGAGCTGCGCCTGGCGCGGCAGATTCTTGAAGAGGAAGCGCTGGCCCTGGGGCTGACGGAACTGCCGAAGCTGGGAATCATGATCGAAGTGCCATCGGCGGCATTGATGGCCGATCTGTTTGCGCCGGAGGTGGATTTCTTCTCCATCGGCACCAACGACCTGACCCAATACACCCTGGCCATNNTGCGCCTGATCGCCGCCACCGTCAAGGCGGCCCATGCCCATGGCAAGTGGGTCGGCGTGTGTGGGGCGTTGGCGTCTGAAGCGCTGGCAGTGCCGGTGCTGATCGGGCTGGGGGTGGATGAGTTGTCAGTCAGCGTGCCGCTGATCCCGACCATCAAGGCTACCGTGCGCGAGCTGGACCTGGCGGATTGCCAATCCATCGCCCGCCAGGTGCTGGGCCTGGAAGAAGCGTCGCAGGTTCGCGAGGCCTTGCGCCTGTATCACGCGGCTACCGTTGAAACCTCATTGGTTGTGGAGAACTGACATGTTCGAGAAATTTCAGCGGGCGTTCTGGAAGGCCCTGACGCCGGATCTGGTGCTTGAAACGCCGCAGGCAGCTCCAGTGAGCGAAACACTGTTGGCCCCGGCAGTGCTGAATGCGCTGGGCGGCGCGGAGAATCTCAAGTCGCAGCAGCGGGTAGCACTGACCCGGG